>NZ_NCGB01000022.1:0-143157 GCF_002278865.1 Sphingomonas sp. 28-62-11
CCGATGCTGCCAGGCGGGTTGTACAACCCCGCCCGCAAGGGCACGATGATAACCCCGGACTCTACTTATGAGTGGAGGAGAAAAGGGGAGCACGTCACCATTATCGCCACGCATTCCCCAGTTGTTTTGCAAGAAATCCCAAGGTCCTGCGCGTATGTAATGACGCGTTCGAGACTTTCGATGCAGGCGGATCGCCCCCAGATTGAGACTTTTGGCGAGAATGTCGGTTCGTTAACACGTGAAGTGTTCGGACTCGAAGTCACACAATCAGGATTTCATGCGTTACTGCAAAAGGCCGTAATAGAAGGAGGCAGTTACGATACGATCGTAGCATCCTACAACGATCAGCTGGGGCAAGAAGGGCGGGGCATTTTGCGGGCCATGGTCGCGAACCGCGATTCCGGAAAAGCCACGGCGTGAGGAAGCTTGTCACGCCGCAATTCGACGCCCTCGAAACATTTGATCGCTGTGTTGAAGACGTCGCCGACCTGAACCTGCGGGCAAGCTATGTCGGCAGCCGTGCAAGTATAGGGCTAGCGAACACTGCCTTTGATGCTGCTGGCCAAGCCGCTGCCTGGACCACCCTGCCAAGGGTTGCGAGGGGCAATCCCGACGTCGTTATCGCTGGCACACTCACCAAAAAGAATCTGATGGACCTCTATTCGACGAACATGGTCGGCACGACCGGCCCATCGCGCGATATCTATGATCAACTCCTTACTGCAGCCGGGGGATTCTGTCCTTTTTGTGGGGGTCTCGGCCATGTTCGGTCTCTCGACCACTATCTGCCTAAGGCAAACTTTCCTGCATATTCAGTGCACCCAAGCAACCTCGTACCTTGCTGCCGGGACTGCAATACGGGCAAGAATGCCTCTTTCGGTCAATTTACACACCAGCAGTCTCTGCATCCGTATTTGGATCACAATCAATTTTTCAGCGAACGGTGGATCACCGCTCTGGCCTATCCAGGAAGATCGGTCCTAGTTAAGTATAATTGTACGCCGCCCGTGGCCTGGTCGGCCAACGACAAGCAGCGGGTTCAAAGTCATTTTGATGGATATGATCTGGCTCTGCGCTTCTCTGTACAGGCCGGCAGTGAGGTTGCGAAGGTCGTTTCGACCAGAGCTAGCAGTCTTCAAACGCTTTCTCCGGATAGTTTTCGAAACTTCCTTCTGGATGGAGCGAACAGTCAAAGCCATGCACTAAATAGGTGGCACCGCACGATGTATAGCGCTCTCGCCGCCACGGATTGGTTTGTGCAGACAGACTTTCAAAACCCTTATTGGCACCTGGCACTCGTGCCTGAACTATAGTCCGAATCTCATGGTGGTGACGAAGCGAATGTCGGCTCTCGTGACTACTGATATCAGCTTCGCATAGCCAATTGTAGGGTGCATAGCCGTCTTCAGGTCAAAAGTCCGCAATGGGACGCAAACCGCCACCAGCACTTTCCTACACCCACCCGATCATGATATGTTCCCCACCGCTCTTTGACATCGCCAGCACCACTAAACCCTCGTTTCACACCAGACCGCAACGAACCGATGGAGACCCGCAACTTCCGCAACTTCACCTGCAACTTTGGCCCCAATCCGGCCCGCGACTCACCCGATCACGAACACTGCCGCCAGCCCTGCCAGCGCCAGCGCGACGAGCGTTGCCACGCCGATCACCAGCAGCGGCTTCGCTCCGGCATCGAGCAATTGCCGCATCGGGGATCGGATCGCGGTGGCGGTCACCGCGGCGGCGAGAGCGGCGGTGGCGAGGGTTTCGGCGGCGCTCGCGACGATCGCGGGGATGACGCCCAGCGAATGCACGCCCGCCACCGCGAAAAAACCGATGACGAACCACGGCACACCCGGTCCTTTCGTCTTGCCGCTATCGCTCGCGAAAAACAGCACGACGATCGCCAGCACCGGCGCGAGCAGCGCGACGCGGGTGAGCTTGACGATCGCGGCAATATCCCCCGCACCGGGCGAAAAGGCGTAACCCGCGCCGAGCGTCTGCGCGACGTCATGAATTGAGGCGCCCAGCATGAACCCGGCCTGCAGATCGCTCAGCTGCATCGCCTGGGCGAGGATGGGATAAAGCACCATCGCCGCCGCGCTCATCGCCGAAATGCCGACCAGCACGATCGTCAGCTGCGCCTGGCTCGCGCGTCGTTCGCCGAGTGTTGTGGCGAGCGCGAGCGCGGCGGAAGCGCCGCAAATCGCCACCGCCCCGCCCGCCAGCACCCCGAATGCGCTGTCGAAGCCGAACCGCCGCGCCGCGAGCACGCCCGCGCCGATCACCAGCGCAACGATCACCGCCACGCTCAGCAGCGCCACGGGCCCCAGCGCCATGATCTGCCCGAACGTCACCCGCACGCCGACCAGCACGATCCCCCAGCGCAGTAGCGATCGTGACGCAAAGCTCAGTCCATCATGCAGCCGCGCATCGGCATTCAGGAAATTGAGCGCGAGCCCGATCAGCAGCGCCATCAAGGTCAGCGGGGCGCCATAATGATCGGAGATGAACCCGGCGGACAGCGTGCCCGCCGCGACCACCGCCAGCCCGGGGAACAGCCCGCGCCATGTCGATTTGGGGCTCGGCTCGATATCGCCGTACAGGTCGGCGGCCATCGGCAGCGGGCGTTTTGCCGGTTTTGCTTGCGTCGTCGCCATGCCCCGCCTTCTATGCCTTCGCATCAAAATACTAGCCGAACCGTCACGGGTATGACAACGTTATCTGAAAGACGCGGGTCAACCGCAAGCGACCGGGGAGAGCGATGATGGTGGGCATGACTGGAACCCGAAGCGGCGCAAGCCGCTGGGTCATTGTCGCGATGGTGTTCTTCGCGATCATGCTCAATTACGTCGATCGTCAGATCCTGGCGCTGCTGAAGCCGACGCTGGAGGCCGAGTTCAAATGGTCTGATGACGATTATGCCAATATGGTCTCGGCCTTCCAGTTGTCGGCGGCGTTCGCCCTTCTGGGGACGGGTTGGTTCATCGACCGGGTCGGCTTGCGGATCGGCTTTGCGCTCGGCGTGGCCGTTTGGAGCATCGCCGGGATGGCGCACGCCTTTGCGAGTGGGGTGGTCGGCTTCATTATCGCGCGGGTCGTGCTCGGTGCGGCGGAGTCAATTGGTACGCCCGCCGCGGTCAAATCAGCGGCCACCTATTTCAGCCAAAAGGATCGCTCGATCGCGCTCGGTGTGGCCAATACCGCGCCCAATGTGGGGGCCATCGTGACGCCGCTGGCGATCCCCCTGTTGGCAGTCACGCTGGGATGGAAAGCAGCCTTTCTGATCGCGGGCGGGCTCGGCCTCGTCTGGGTCGCGGTGTGGTTCGCTGTGCGCGTTCAGCCCGTCGCAGTCGAGGGCGAACAGCCCGCACCGATTGCGTGGACAACCTTGTTACGCGATCGCAAGACGCTGGCGCTGGCCATTGCCAAGGTATTGTCGGATCAGGTCTGGTTCTTCATGCTCATATGGCTGCCTGATTTGTTTCACCGGCTGTTCGGGCTACCGCAGGGAACTCTAGGGCTGCCGGTCGCGCTGGTTTATGTGTTCGCCGCGCTTGGAGCGCTCACCGGTGGCTGGCTTTCGTCGAGGCTGATGGCCAAGGGGTGGAGTGTCGACCGGGCGCGCAAGTCGACGCTGTTGTTCTATGCGGTGCTGATCTTACCGGTGAGCGGCGTGCTTTTCGTTTCAAGCCCCTGGAGCGCAGCGCTGTTGCTGGGGCTTGGCTTGTTCGCGCACCAGGGGTTTTCGACGAACCTCTTTGGCCTCGCGACAGATGTGTTCCCGGCGCGCGCTGTGGGATCGGTGATCGGGATGGCAGCGTTCTGCGGCAATCTTTGGTCGATCGGGTTAATCAAGCTGACGCCGTTTTCGCTGGCGATGGGCTGGGGCTATGGCCCGTTACTGGCGATCTGTTCGGGCAGCTATCTCCTCGCCCTGCTGTTCATCCACCTACTGATCCCCAAGATTGTCGCGGTCGACGAAAGCGAACGCGGCGACGGGCTGGCGATGGCGCATTAACGGTGTGGATCGCCTCTTCGGCTAGAGGACTTGACGGATGCGTTAGCGTTTGCTAACACATCCGTATGACGACCAGCTTTACCCTATCCAGCGATCTCGATCCGCCCGCCAAGCGCGCCATTGTGGCCACTGCGCTGCGCTTGTTCGCGACCCACGGGGTCGACGGCGTCAACATTCGGGACATTGCCGCCGGTGCGGGCTTCACCAACCCGGCACTGTTCCGCCATTTTGCGAGCAAGGAAGCGCTCGCCCAAGCGTTGTTTGATCGGTGCTATGCCGCGCTCGCCGCTCTGCTGCTCCCGGATCCGGCGCTGTCGCTGAAGGAGCGGCTGACTTCCATCGTCCTGCTGGTCGAGGCAGCACCCGAAGCGGTACATTATGTACTCGAAAACCTGCGCCGTTATTGGCCCGGCTTGCCCGAGACGCAGCGTGAGCTGCCATTGCCTGCGCGGATGCGGCAGTTGATCGAAGCGGAACAGGCGGCCGGGCGGATTGGATGCGACGTCGACCCCCGGCTCGCCGCGATCATCCTGCTCGGCACGCTTGGGCAAGTGGCCCGGCTCGCGCATTTCGATGATCTGCCGCGACCAGTGGATGACTTTGTCGAAACGCTATGGACCCTTGTTTTTCGTGGACTGGAGAATTGAAATCATGTCATATCAGTTAGCAAATGCTCACACATCGCATACCCCATGGGCGCTGATCGGCCCAACCGGGGTTACCGGCGGAATGATCCTCGAACGTGCGCTGGCACTCGGGCATCGGCCCCATCTAATTGGGCGCGATCCGGCAAAACTCACCGCGCTCGCTGAACCTGCGGGACTCTCTTGGTCGGCCGTGGATATCGGTGACAAGGCAGCGCTCTGCGCGGCGCTGGAGGGACAGAAACTGGTGCTCAATGCTGCCGGCCCATTTGCGATTACCGCCCCGCCCGTGATCGCGGCGGCATTGGCGAGCGGGGTCGATTATCTCGATCTCAATGGGGAGTTGCTGGCGCTTGAGGCATTGTTCGATCGTGATGCCGACGCAAAGGCTGCCGGAGTTGCCCTGATTGGCGGCGTCGGCTTCGGGATTGCCGCAAGCGACGGGCTGGCGATGCAGGTGGCAGCTTTACTCGGCGGTGCGGATTCGATGCGGATCGCGGTTGCCGCCGGTTCGGGCTTCGGCTCTCCGGCGGTTGCCGAAAGCACCGTTTCGGTCATCGCAGCTGGCGGGCATGAGGTGCACAAGGGTTCGCTTGTCCGCGCCAGGCTGGCACGTCGCCGCTGGATCGAACGGGACCCGTCAGGCGCTGTGCATAGCTTTGCCAGCGCGCCGCTAGCCGATCTCGCCGCCACGCGCCGGATTGCGGGGGTGCGCAACATCACCGCTGGCGTGCCGATGCCGCGGGGGCAGGCACGCATCCTCTCAATCATCGCGCCGCTGTTGCCGACAATGCTCAAATTCGGCCCGATCCGCCGGGCAATGGCCAATGCCGGGGGCCATGCCGGCGCAGCCCGAACCACCTATGCGTCACGCGTTTGGGTGACAGCGCGGCGTGGCAAACGTACCGCCTCAGCGCGGCTCGATGCAGGCGAGGGTTTTGCTTGCACCGTCGATATCGCCTTGGCCGCTATCGCTGCAACATTGCGCAATCGCCCAGCGTCCGGCGCACACAGCCCGGCAACCGCCTTCGGGGCGGATTTCATCACCGGCGTGCCGGGTATATCCATCGTGATAAACCCCGCTTAACGACGAAGGCCCGGCCAGCTTGCGCTGACCGGGCCTCCCTCCCCCCGAAGGGCCGTGGATCGGATCAGAAATTGACCCGACCAGTAACACCAAAGTAGCGATCCGCATCACGCGGGATCTGGTAGCGATAGGCGCCGCCGGGCCCGCCATTGGCGATCGCCGCCGCAAAGCTCTGGTCAAACAGATTGCGGACCTGGAACGTCAGGCGATATTTGTCGTCATTGGTTGCAACTGCGGCGGTCAAGTTGACCAGACCATAAGCGTCGACCGTGCCCAGGCGGCGCTGGACGGGATCGGCGGCAAACAGCGTCAGCTGCGAGCTTTGGAATGATCCTTGTGCGCCCAGATAAACGTCGGCCGATCCACCGGTGCGAATGCGGTAATCGACGCTCAGATTGCCCTTCCACTTCGGCGCAAAGGCAAGCGGTGTGCCGGGCGGGACCACTGCTGCGCCGAGCGGTGCCCGGAACGCATCGACCTTAGCATCGGTATAGGCAACACCGCCGTTGAAGGTCAGATCGGGGATCGGCCGGAAGCTGGCATCAAGCTCCACGCCGCGCGTGGATACCTTACCAGCATTGGTGAAACGGGTGACGACGACGCCCGCCACAAGATCGGGGTTGTTGGCCTGAAAATTGTCATAAACGGCATAGTATCCGGCAATGTTCAGGATCAACCGACCGTCGAGGAAGGTATTCTTCAGACCAACTTCATAGGCATTCGACGTTTCAGGCGCGATCACGTTGGTACCGTTCTTCGACAGGTTGAAGAACACGTTGAACGCCGGCCCCTTATACCCGCGCGAATAGGTGAAATAGGCGATGTTGTTTTCGGTCAGATCGGCCTGAATCCCCGCCTTTCCCGAAAAATTGGTTGAGCTGGTGCGCGCGGTGAAGGGTACGCCGTTGGTGGCCGTTACCGTACCGTTGATGCCTGGCGAATTGAACACGCCCTGATCGAAGTTTGGCACGATCCCGCTTGTCGGCACCGGCACGCCGCCCACGACATCCAGATTACGGCTGACACGCGAGTGGAACACGTCAAGATGATCTGACGTAAAGCGCACGCCGCCGATCAACCGCACCCAGCTTGCGACATTCAGCGTACCCTGGCCGAACAGCGCAATATTGTCGAAGGTCGAGCCGAAATTGGCCGTGCCGCTCGGGAAGGTCGAAGGTGCCGCGAGCGGGCTGGTGCACGGCGTCAAGCTACCAGCCGGAATGATTGCCCCGACAGCGGCAGCGCAACGCGTTACGTCACGCGTGAAGGTCCTTTCGGATACCGCGCTCGAATAAAAACCGCCGATCACATAATCGAAGAACTGCTTGCCCGGCGACGTCAGGCGGAGTTCCTGGGTGACGGTATGGCCCGTCTGGGGGCCGAAATCATGCAGTTGGTTGAATCCGATAAAGGCCATGGGCAACCAATCCCCATCGCGAATTTCGGTGTTGCGCCAGTTCCGGTACGACGTGATCGACGTTACCGTATGCTCAGCCACGGTATAGTCGGCCTGCAGCGAAAAGCCGTAGCCGGTTTCACGGGTCGCGGTGATCAGGTTTTGGGCGACCTGACGGGTTTCATCGCCACGCGGCGTGGGCAAGGCGAGCGTTGACGCATTGGTGGTCGGCAGGCCGGTTGTGCCATTGATCGGGGGCGTGCCGATCACTTCAGCGCAGCAATCATCCACATTGCGATGATAATCGGCGATGAACATCAGGCTCAAATTGGATGTTGGCTCGGCTTCGATCTGCAGGCGGCCGCCATAATGTTCCCAACCGTTGACAAGCGTGTTGGTGGTGACGTTGCGAATATTGCCGTCATAGTTGCTGTAATAGCCGCTCAGGCGCGACCAGACATTCTCCGCGAGCGGTACGTTGATTGCTGCCCGCGCGCGATATTCGGTGTCCGAGAAATAACCGACTTCGCCGTAGCCGCTGAATTCACGGGTCGGTCGCTTGGAGACGATGTTGATCACACCCGCGCTGGCGTTCTTGCCGAACAGCGTACCTTGGGGCCCGCGCAGCACTTCGATCCGCTCGATATCGAGCAGATCGCTAAACGCTTCGCCTGCACGGCTGAAGACGACGCCGTCGAGCACCGTCGACACCGATGGCTCACCCGCGATCGAGAAGGTCGCCGTGCCGACGCCGCGCAAGAACAGCGATTGGTTGAGCGTGGTGCCCGATTTCAGGAAGTTGAGGGTCGGTACCAGATACTGCGCGCCTTCAAGGCTCACTTTGCCGGTCGCAGCGAGCGTATCGCCGCTGACAACGGTAACCGCCAGCGGCACGTCCTGTAGCCGTTCGCTGCGCTTTTGCGCGGTGACGATGATTTCACCCGTAGTGTCGCTCTCTTCGGCGGCAGGCGCCTTATCAGCCGTCTGCGCAAAGGCCGGTGTCGTCATCAACAGCGCCAGCGATGCGGCACCTGCCATTAGAATTGATCGTTTCATGGTCATCCCTCCCTAAATCCTACT
Source organism: Sphingomonas sp. 28-62-11 (assembly GCF_002278865.1). Classification (NCBI taxonomy): domain Bacteria; kingdom Pseudomonadati; phylum Pseudomonadota; class Alphaproteobacteria; order Sphingomonadales; family Sphingomonadaceae; genus Sphingomonas; species Sphingomonas sp. 28-62-11. Next base: position 8,232 of record NZ_NCGB01000022.1, read on the forward strand.
ATTTTGATAGGTTATTCTATCTTGGCGGCAAACGCCGCGTTCTTGGCCAGGTTGAAGAAAAACTTGCCCGGCGAGATCTCCACGCTTCAGAACCCCAATTCTGCCATTGTCACGACTCGCTTCTCGCGCGCGCTGAGTTCGGCGGCAGCGCCGATTGCAACCGCCATCAGCCCGTCATGCGCGGTCACCTCAACCGGCCCGGCCCCGCGCACCGCCGCATTGAAGCGCTGATGTTCGTAAAAGGTCGATCCGTGGTGGCTGCCTGCTGCCAGCGCTGCCGGATCAACATCGACCACGCGGCGCTCGACCTGCTTCGGATTGCGAAAGCCGACGCGCGGCGAGAAAACAATAGCGCCCTCGGGAATCAGCACATCAAGACGGGCCTTGTCGCCGACCGCCGTAATCTCTTCCTGATTCTCCGCCCCATCAGCGAACATCGACAAATCGAGCATTGCGCGCACGCCATTGTCGAAATCGATTGTCGTGTAGCTGTTGTCGATAATGTCGGGGCGCTGGCCGTCATAGGCTTCGTCGAGATGGTTCACATCCATCGCGCCCGAGCAGTAAACGCGCACCGGTTCGGCCTGGGTGATCAGCCGCATCAGATCGAAGAAATGGCAGCATTTCTCGACCATCGTGCCGCCAGTGTTGCGCGAAAAGCGGTTCCAGTCACCAACCTTGGGCAGAAACGGAAAGCGATGTTCGCGAATCGACAGCATCTGCAGGCGGCCGATCTTGCCACCATGAATATCGGCGATGAAATCGGCGGCCGGGGGCATGTAGCGATATTCCATCGCCGTCCAGAAAACCTTGTTTGACTGGGCGGCGCGGTCCGCAATCCAGCGGGCATCCTCGATCGTCGTCGCGATTGGTTTTTCGCACAAGATATGGAGCCCCGCGTCGAACAGCGGAATCAGCACGTCGCGGTGGGTGTAGTTGGGGCTAGCGACGATCACCGCGTCGCACAGGCCGCTGGCCGCGAGCGACGCAACATCGTCAAACGCCTGCACACCGTCTGCGCGGTCACCCAGGGCTGATTTGGCCCAGCCGAGCGAACCCGGCACCGGATCGGCAAGCGCCGTCACAACCGCGCCAGGGGTGATGGCGAGATTGTTGATATGTTCGACACCCATCATCCCGGTGCCGACCAGACCATATCGCACTTGCTCTCCCAACCGTCTCACCTCTATGTATGACAACGATGTCTGAAATGCAGCTTACACCCGAATCGCGGCCGCTCGGCAAGAGTGGAATCATGGTCAGCCCGATTGCGTGGGGGATGTGGCGATTTAGTCACGCCGGTGTCACACAGGGCCGCGCGCTGATCGATGCAGCGTTTGAGGCCGGGGTTACGCTGTTCGATACCGCGGATATTTATGGTTTCGACGGCGATGGCGGGTTCGGCGATGCCGAAGCGCTGCTGGGCGATATCTTCGCCGAATCACCTGGCCTGCGCGACCGGATGGTGCTCGCGACCAAAGGCGGCATCACCCCGCCCGTGCCCTATGATTCGTCGCGAGCCTATCTGATGGATGCGCTCGATGCGTCATTGCGCCGGATGCGGACCAATCATGTCGAGCTGTTCCAGATCCACCGGCCTGACGTGCTCGCCCACCCGCAGGAAGTGGCGCGTACGCTTGAGGATATGGTGACGTCGGGCAAGGTCCGCGCGATCGGGGTGTCAAACTACACGCTGGCGCAGCACCGGGCGCTGGCGGCGTTTCTGTCGATCCCGCTGGCATCGACCCAGCCCGAATTGTCACCACTCGCGATTGAGCCAGTCGAAGGCGGTCTGCTCGATCTGGCGATGGAAACTGATCTGGCGGTGCTCGCCTGGTCACCGCTGGGCGGCGGTCGGATCGGCGATCCGCAGGACGCGCAGGCTGTTGCGGTGGCGGCGGCACTTGATGTCGTGGCCAACGACGCCGGCGTTTCGCGCGCCGCGGCTGCCTATGGCTGGATCATGGCGCACCCGGCGCGCGCCATTCCGATCGTCGGGACGCAAAATGTCGAGCGGATCGGCGAGATTGCCGATGTGTTCAAATGCCATTGGACGCGCCAGCGTTGGTATGACGTGCTGGTCGCGGCGCGGGGGGAAAAGCTGCCATGACGACTGAGCCGCTGGGTCCGTGCGAAATCAGCTGGTTTTCCGCTCTGTGCGATGATGATTATGAATTTCTCGGCGTGCCCGATCCGATGCTTGCCTCCAGCTGGGAGCATTGCCGCGATATCGTGATGCAGGCCGAAACCGGCGGGTTTGACAATATCCTGCTGCCCTCGGGCTACGCGCTGGGGATCGACACCACGGCCTTTGCCGCCGCGATCGCGCCAATGCTCAAGCGGCTGGCGCTGTTGATGGCAGTGCGGATCGGCGAAACGTGGCCGCCACAGCTCGCGCGCCAGATCGCGACGATCGATCGGATGCTCGGTGGGCGGCTGAAGGTCAACATCATCTCCTCCGATATGCCCGGCGAGACCATGGCGTCAGAGCCGCGTTATGCCCGCACGGTCGAGGCGATGCATATCCTGAAGACCCTGCTGAACGGCGAGCCGCTCGATCATCAGGGGGAATTCTGGCAGCTAAAACTCGATCCGCCGCGCATCGGCACGCTTTCGGGTAAGGCACCCCAGCTCTATTTCGGCGGCCTCAGCCCGGCAGCGCGCGATGCTGCGGCCAAGGGCTGCGATGTCTTCCTGATGTGGCCCGACAAGCGCGAGACCGTTGCCGACATCATCGCCGATATGCGCGCCCGGGCCGCAGCGGAAGGGCGAACGCTGCGTTTCGGCTACCGCGCGCACGTCGTCGTCCGTGAAACCGAAGCCGAGGCGCGCACCGCTGCCGACCGGCTGCTCTCCAAGCTTGATGCGGCGCAGGGCGCGGCGATCCGGGCGAAGTCGCTCGATTCGCAATCGGCTGGCGTCGCCGCCCAAGCGGCACTGCGCGATAATGCGGGGGATGATGGCTATGCCGAGGCCAATTTATGGACCGGCATCGGTCGTGCGCGTTCGGGCTGCGGCGCGGCGATCGTCGGCGATCCGGATCAGGTGCTGGCCAAGCTGAACGATTACCGGTCGATGGGCATTGAGGCGTTCATCCTCTCGGGCTATCCCCATGCCGCCGAGGCGGATTTATTTGCGCGGCACGTGCTGCCCAAGATTGATCACGCCCTGCTGCGTTAAAAGGACTTTGCCCGAATGGCCGATGTTGCCCCCGCCGATCTGCCGCTTGTCGTCGGGATTGGCGGCACGATCGGGGGTGTTTCCTCCACCGAACGCGCGCTGCGCATCGCGCTCGATAGTGCCGCGCGTGAGGGCTTCCGCACGCGCATGTTCGGCGGGGCCGATATGGCGCAGCTGCCGCTATTTGATCCCAAGGCGACCAGCCGCACCGATGCCGAGCGTGAGTTCGTGGAAACGGTGCGCCAGGCATCGGCGCTGATCATTGCCAGCCCCGGCTATCATGGCAGCATTTCGGGCGTGGTGAAGAATGCGCTCGATCTGCTTGAGGAAACATCGGGCGATGACCGCCCCTATCTGGCCGACATGCCGGTGGGATTGATCGCCACCGCCTATGGCTGGCAGGCGACTGGCAGCACGATCGCGGCGCTGCGATCGATCGTTCACGCGTTGCGTGGCTGGCCAACGCCCTTTGCGGCGGCGATCAACACCCAGATCACGAAGTTCGATGACGCGGGCGGGGCAAATGAACCCGCCGTCATCGAACAGCTGACGCTGGTCGGCCAGCAGGTGGCGCGGTTCGCGCCGCTCGCCACGGCAACCAATGGCTGAGATCGACCGCCGCGATGCGCTCGCGGCGCTGGCGATTGGTGGCGCGGGCCTGACGCTGCCCGGCTGGGCAATGCCTGCAATAGCAGGTACACCGCGACTGGCAGACTTTCCCGAAAAACGCGGCATGCTGATCCGCCGCCAGCGCGCACCTTTGCTCGAAACGCCGTTCGAGGTGTTCGATCAGGGGATCATTACCCCCAATGACCGGTTCTTCGTGCGCTGGCATTATGATGACATTCCGCTGAACGTCGATGTGGCGACTTTTCGCCTACGCGTCGGTGGGCGGGTAAAGACGCCGATCGCGCTGTCGCTCGCCGATATCCTGAAAATGCCGCGCGTCGAGGTGACTGCCGTCAACCAGTGCTCGGGCAATTCGCGCAGCGCCTTTTCGCCGCGCGTGCCCGGTGCCCAATGGGCCGATGGCGCGATGGGCAATGCCGTGTGGACGGGCGTGCGGCTAAAGGATGTGCTCGTGCGCGCCGGGGTCAAGCCAGGTGCGGTCGCCGTGCGCTTGTCGGGGCTTGATCGCCCCCCCGGGGAGGCCCCCTGGTATGCCAAGTCGCTCGATATCGATCATGCGCTCGGCGACGATGTGATGATCGCCTTTGCGATGAACGGCCAGCAATTGCCGCTGCTCAGCGGTTTTCCATTGCGGATCGTCGTGCCTGGCTGGTTCTCTACCTATTGGGTGAAGGCACTCGACCGGATCGAGGTGCTTGCGGCGCCCGATACCGGCTACTGGATGGCCAAAGCGTATCAGATCCCGACCACCCCGCGTGCCAATGTGCCGCCTGGCGCGCATGATTTCGCCAAGCAGCCGATCAGCCGGATGATTCCGCGCGCCTTCATCACCAATCGCGCCAGCGGGCCTGCGCCCGCATCCCGGCCAATCGCGTTGCGCGGCATTGCGCTGGGGGGAGACAGCGGCGTGGCGAAGGTCGAGCTGTCGGTCGACAATGGCCAGCACTGGCGGTCGGCACGGCTGGGCCGCGATTTTGGCCGCTACAGTTTTCGTGGCTGGGACTTGACCCTGCCGGGCATGCCGCGCGGACGGCACACAATCATGGTGCGCGCGACCAACGCCGCGGGCGAAACGCAGCGGCCCGATGCGATCTGGAATCCGTCGGGCTATATGCTGAACACCATCCAGCACATCATGGTGGACGCGACGTGATGCGCAGGTCGATCATTATTGGCCTCGCGGTCGTGCTTGCGGGGTGTAGTGCACCATCTGCGCCAAAAACCGAGGCGCTGCCCAAGGACTTTGCGCTCCGCTCCGCCGCGATAACGCTGCCAGCGGATCAGGTCTCCTTGCCGCCCGCTGCCGAAATCGTGACGATCAACTGCACCGCCTGCCATTCGCCGGAAATGATCCTCTCGCAACCGGTGCTTGACGCGGCGACCTGGCAAAAAGAGATCGACAAAATGCGCACCGCCTATCGCGCATCGATCGACCCGAAAGACGATGCAGCACTGGTGGCTGCCCTTATCAAGATGCAACAGACGCCGACGACGCCGAATTGAGCGGAGCCGGAACAACATTGATCGGGTGGAGCGGCTGGATGCCCCGTGAGGATTCGAACCTCAATTAACGGAGTCAGAGTCCGTAGTCTTACCTTTAGACGACGGGGCAGTGCCGGGCCGCGAGATAGGCGGGGCGTGATCATGTGTCAACGTGCCGGCAACGCTGCCCGCTCGCTTGCCGATAGATATCGGCTGGGCTAGGCTTTGCCCCAAGCACGGTGGGGGCGCCACGCCCCGGACCGCAGAACATAAATGTGAGTAACGGCCGTGGGTGATCAATCCGCCCGAGCGCCGTACCGGCAGGGCGCTAGCCCCGCCCGTTCGGCCCCTCCAAAGGCAGCGCGCGCGCGCTGGCCAGAAGCACGCCATTATGCGGCGCTCGACCTCGGCACGAACAATTGTCGCCTGCTGATCGCACGACCGGCATCGCACGGCTTTACCGTGATCGACGCATTCTCCCGCATTGTCCGGCTGGGCGAGGGGCTGTCGGCCACCGGGCGGCTGAGCGATGCGGCGATTGATCGTACACTGGCGGCGCTATCGATTTGTGCGGACAAATTGCGGCGACGCAATGTAACCCTTGCTCGATCGGTGGCGACCGAGGCCTGCCGCCGGGCCAGCAACGGTGCCGAATTTATCGAGCGGGCGTACCGCGAAACCGGCATCGCACTCGATATCATTACCGCAGAAGAAGAGGCGCGGCTGGCGGTGCTCGGCTGCCATGTGTTGCTTGAGCCTGGTGATGATCCCGCCGTGGTGTTCGACATTGGCGGCGGATCGACCGAACTCGTGCTGATCGACACCCGCACCACTGTACCGACGATACTCGACTGGCACAGCGCCCCCTGGGGCGTCGTATCGCTCACCGAGAGCGCCGGTGGCGGCGACGGACCGGGCGGCCGGGCGGCCGCCTATACCCGAATGAAGCATATGGTGGCTGAAAGCTTCGCCGATTTCGCCAGTCGCCTGCCGAAAGGGGTGGTGCGACCACGGCTGTTGGGGACGAGCGGTACCGTCACCACGCTCGCCAGCGTGCATCTCCGTCTGGAACGCTATGATCGCACGGCAGTCGACGGGTTGATCGTACCCGCGCCGGCGATGCGTCAGATCAGCGCTGATCTGGCAGCGAAATCAATCGAGGATCGCGCACTCCTTCCCTGTATCGGCACCGAACGCGCCGATCTAGTGGTGGCGGGCTGTGCCATTCTGGAGGCGATCATGGATATCTGGCCCGCCGAGCGGCTGGGCGTTGCCGATCGCGGCATTCGCGAGGGCATTCTGCGCCGCTTGATGAACGGGCACGAAAAATGAGGCAGCTTCGATGAGCCCGGTAGATGAGTAGGGGCGGTTCAGGCGGCCGGGTACGCGTGCGCACCTCGCGCGGGCGTACGCCGCAATCGAACCGCTGGCTCGAACGCCAGCTGAACGATCCCTATGTCCGCAAGGCAAAGGCGGAGGGGTATCGCAGCCGCGCCGCGTACAAGCTGATCGAGCTCGACGAGCGGTTTTCGCTGCTGAAGGGCGTAAAGCGCGTGATCGATCTGGGCATCGCGCCGGGTGGCTGGAGCCAGGTGGTCCGCAAGATGACGCCGGGTGCCGCGATTGTTGGCATCGATCTGCTGCCGGTCGATCCGATTGACGGTGTCGTGATCCTGCAGATGGATTTCACTGATGATCGCGCGCCCGAAAAGCTGATGGAGGAACTGGGCGGCGCGCCCGATCTGGTCCTGTCGGACATGGCTGCCAACACCGTCGGGCACCCCCAGACCGATCACCTCAGGACGATGGGGCTTGTCGAGACTGCCGCTGCCTTTGCCTATGATGTGCTGAGCCCCGGCGGCGCGTTCGTCGCCAAAGTGCTGGCGGGGGGTGCGGACAGTGAGCTGGTGAGCGAACTCAAGCGTAATTTCACTGCGGTAAAACATGCCAAACCCCCGGCGAGCCGCAAGGACTCGTCGGAATGGTATGTCATTGCACAGGGGTTCAAAGGGCGACCTGCAAAATAGCGTAGGGGGAGCTGCGCTGCGGCTCCACCCATCGTCTTTCTTCGCTCGATCTACTTGAAAAAGCGAAGGACTCAGCCTTCGTAATCACTGCCCAGATTCTGGTTGCGCGGGGGCGCCGCTGCGGTGAGGCGCAGTGCTTCGGCTGATGCCGCCAGCGAACCGATCTCATCGGGCGCATCGTCATCATCGATCTGAACCCGCTGCAGGCTTTGCACCACTGCTTCCTGCAGATGCTTGGGCTTCACTGTTTCCTCGGCGATTTCGCGCAACGCGACGACCGGGTTCTTATCGCGATCGCGGTCGATGGTCAGTTCGGCACCGCCCGAAATCTGGCGCGCGCGCTGGGCGGCGAACAGCACGAGATCGAAACGGTTGGGAATCTTGTCGACGCAATCCTCGACGGTAACGCGCGCCATAGAAACGCATCCTTCAATGTAACGGAAACCGCGCGCCTAAGCGACAACCACCCTTGAGTCAAGAAAAGCGCTTATCTGGTCACCGTGCCGCTTGCGGGCTTCATGCGCGATGAAACCGCCTTGCCGATTCTGAGTTGTGCTCGCATGACCAGCGCCATGACGGATGTCGCCCCGCCCCCTGCCCCGATGGCGGACAGCCATGTCGTCGACGGCAACCGGTTCATAATGCTGGAGACCGGGCCGCAACGGCTCGAAACACTGATTCGGCTAATCGATTCGGCGCGGCAGACCCTGCGGGTCATTTATTATATCTATGTCGATGATAACGCAGGTACGCGGGTGCGCGATGCGTTGATCCAGGCGGCGGGGCGGGGCGTGGCAGTGTCGCTGATCGTCGACGGGCTGGGCAGTGAGGCAGCGAACCAGAATGATTTCTTCGGTCCGATGCGTGATGCTGGCATCGACGTATGCCGTTTCGTGCCACGCTGGGGCCGCCGTTATCTCCTCCGCAATCACCAGAAGCTCGCGCTCGCCGACGGCGAAGATGACGATGCCCGCGCGATCATCGGCGGGTTCAATGTCGAGGATGCCTATTTCGGTACGCCCGCCGAACAGGCCTGGCGTGATCTCGGCCTCGAGATACAGGGTCCTGCCGCCCAGCGCATCACAGGGTATTTCGATGCCCTTGCGCGTTGGGCGCGCCGACCCCGCCCGCCGCTTCGGGCGCTGCGCCGCGCATTGCAGGGGTGGAGCGAACCCAACGGCCCGGTGCGCTGGGTGTTCGGTGGCCCAACCAGGCGCCTGTCCCCCTGGGCGCGGGCGATAAAGGGCGATATTGAGCGGGCGGCGCGGCTTGACCTGATTACCGCCTATTTCGCACCAAGCCCGGCGATGCTCCGGCGGCTGGACGCGGCGGGGATGCGCGGGCGGGTGCGCATCATCCTGGCATCGAAGAACGATCATGGCGCTGCGATCTGGGCATCACGCTTCACCTATGCCGGATTGCTGCGCAAACGCGTCGAGATTTACGAGTATCAGCCGACCAAGTTGCACACCAAGCTCTTCCTGATCGACGATGTCGTCTATATCGGCTCGTCGAATTACGACGTCCGGAGCCTGTTTCTCAATCTGGAGATGATGCTGCGGATTGAGGACGCCGATTTTGCCGCTCATGTGCGGCGCTACATTGACGGCGAGGTTGCTGATTCGGAACGAATTACCGCTGCCGTGTATCGATTACGCACAAGCTGGTGGATGCGGATCAAGCAAGGGATGGCATTCTTCGTGATGACCGTGCTCGATTATCACGTCACCAAGGGGCTGAACTTCGGACCGGATCAGCGCCAGCGTTAAATTGCCGGGTACGGGGTTGCACCGCGCCCTGAACGGCCTAATCGGGGCCAATGCACAAGCGCGTGGGCCAGATCGCCGTGATCTTCGTGTCGGTACGGACCGAGGAGGATGATGCGGGTTATGCAGCCGCAGCCGCTGCGATGGATGCGCTGGCAGCAGAACAACCGGGCTATCGCGGCATGGAGAGCGTGCGCGGCGATGACCGGCTGGGCATTACCGTCAGCTATTGGGCCGATGATGCGAGCGCCAAGGCCTGGCGTGACCACCCCGATCACAAGGCAATCCGCGATCTGGGCCGCGCGCGCTGGTATCAACGCTATGATCTGGTCGTTGCTGAAGTGACGCGTGATTATGACTGGCAACGCGATCGGCAGGGCCGGGCAGCATGACTCTGCCCAAGATCACGGACCGCGATTTCGCTCTGATGTTCCTCGTGATGCTCACCATCGCTGCGGGCAATACCGGGCTGCAATCGATCCTGCCGGCGCTTGGCCGGTCGCTGAAAGTGGCCGATAGCGGCGTCGCCGCCGCCTTCTCTGTCTCGGCGCTGTTATGGGTGATCGCGGCGCCCTATTGGGCAAAACGATCGGACCAGCATGGCAGGCGGGCAATGATCTTGCTCGGCATGGTCGGATTTGCCGTCTCGCTGGGGCTGTGCGGGCTGTTCCTGATGGCCGGGATTAATGGCTGGATCAGCGGCACCTTGGCGTTTCTGCTCTTCATTGGTGGTCGGCTGATCTACGGCACCTTCGGTGCCGCCGCGCCACCCGCCGTCCAGGCGCTGATCGCCGGGCGCACGACGCGCGAGGAACGCACCAAGGCACTGACCTTGCTCGGCTCCGCTTTCGGCCTGGGGACGATCCTGGGGCCGGCGATTGCGCCCTATCTGATCCTCGGCTGGATCGGGTCAGTCCATATCGGGCTCGCCGGACCTGCATTGATCTTCTCGGTTTTTGGCGCGGCAATGGTTGTGACGGTATACCGGATGTTGCCCGATGATCGCGGCCAGCCGATCGAACATGCCGCAGCGCCCAACGCCTATCCTTCCATCGCCGGGCAAAGCAGTGGCGCGAGCATAACCGCAGCGACCGCGCCCAGCAGCGAACAGGTGAAGTTTACCGATCCCCGCATCCGGGGCTGGATGATCGCCGGACTGGTGATGGGCCACGCGCAGACGATGACGGGGCAGGCGATCGGCTTTCTGGTCATCGATCGGTTGGGACTTTCGCCGATCGATGCACTGCAGCCAACGGGACTCGTGCTGATCATGGGCGCAGGCGCGGCTCTATTGGCGCAGTGGGGCATTATTCCGATCCTGAACCTCGATCCCCGCCGCCTGATGTTGGTGGGGTTGGCGATTGCGGCGGTGGGAACGGTGATGACAGGGATCGCGACATCGCTTTACGGCATCGCCTTATCTTTTGCGCTCGCTTCGCTTGGCTTCGGATTTACGCGACCGGGCTTTACTTCGGGTGCGTCGCTGGCGGTGGGGGCGGAGGGGCAGGGATCAGTGGCAGGCAAGGTGACGTCGATCAACGGCGCGGCCTATGTGCTTGGGCCCTCGATTGGTGTTGGCCTGTACGAGGTTTTCAAACCGCTGCCTTATGTCGTAGCGGGATTTGCATTGGCTTTGCTGTTCATTGTCGCTTGGCGACAGCTCAAGAACAGCCCCGATCCCGGCGCCGAAATCTGACAAGCATTCTGCCGCCGGTACAAAAAAAGGCCGACCCCCAAAGGGATCGGCCATGAAAGTTTTAGGAGAGGATGCCTGAAAGGCACATCCTATGTGCAGTGCAGCAGAAAATTGTGCAAGTGCGAAATGAATAACCGCGATTGCGAATCTTGCAATTGGATCTGGTATTTGGCGCAATCGCTCTGATAATCGTTGACGCCGAATTGCGATGATGCACCGCGCCAGGGAGGAGTCGTTTTGCGCAGATTACCGCCGCTGACCGCGATCGAAGCTTTCGTCCAAGTGGCCCGGTTGGGCTCCGTCAAGGCCGCCGCTCAGGATCTGGCGCTGTCAGCCCCTGCCCTTAGCCGCCGGGTCCAGGCGCTTGAACGCTTCATTGGCAAGCCATTGTTTGATCGTCGGCACCAGTCGATGGACCTGAATAGCGATGGCGAGCGGTTGATCGCGCAGATTGCGCCTGCGCTCGATATCTTGTCCGACGCTGTCGAAACACTAACGAGCGGTGATGTGCTCAGGCTGCGGCTGGGCGTGCTCCCGCTGTTCGCGACTCAACGCTTGTTTCCAAGACTACCGGCGCTTCGGTCAATGCATCCCGATCTTCATCTGGACATCGACACGGCCGGCCATGGTACGACTCGGCTGGGCGAGGGGCTCGACGCGGCGATCGTCTTGCAGCGCGATGTCGATCCAGCGCTCTATGCCTATCGGCTCGATCGCAACACGATCTACGTGATCGGCGCGCGGGAGATGATGACCGGCGACTCGCCAATCGTCGAACCGCGCCAGCTCGCCGGGCTAACCGCACTGGTTCACCGCGACATTCCCGATACCTTCGCGACCTGGTGCAACGCCGCCGGGCTACCCGAGCTTGAACCCCGCGCGATTGACCATTTCGATTCGGGGGCGCTGATGCTCGAGGCAGTGGCGCAAGGCCTAGGCGTTGCCTTCATGCACGCGAATCATTTCAACGATGCGCACGATCCACGGCTTGTCCGGCTGTTCGATATCGAAGTCGAAAGCCCCTACAGCTATTGGTTTGTATGCCGACCCCGCGCGCTGCAACAGCGCCCGGTGAAACTGTTCCATGATTGGCTGATCGATGCATTGGGGGCACCCGGCACCTGATCCGGATGCCCCCCGCTGTTCGAAAAGGTCAGGCAGCGCGCATCGAGACGATCTTGCCGGGGCTACGCGGCGGCTCGCCCTTGGGCAGCGAATCGATATGCTCCATACCGTCGGTGACCTGGCCCCAAACAGTATATTGACCATCTAGGAAGCGCGCATCGTCAAAGCAGACGAAAAACTGGCTGTTGGCGCTGTTGGGCGCCGACGATCGCGCCATCGAGCAAACCCCGCGGATATGCGGTTCCTTGCTGAATTCGGCCTTGAGGTCGGGATTTTCCGATCCGCCCATTCCGGTACCGGTCGGATCGCCGCCCTGCGCCATAAAGCCTGGAATCACCCGGTGAAAAATCACGCCATCATAAAAGCCTTGATTGGCCAACGTGCCGATCCGCTCGACATGGCCCGGCGCCAGATCGGGGCGCAGCTTGATCGTCACGTCGCCGGTTTCCAGCGTCATCGTCAGGGTTTCGAAATGATCTGCCATTGGGCATCCTTTGTTCGGGGAAAAATGATGACGCGGCCCTAGCGATGCTAGGGCTTGGTGGCAAATGACAGTCCACGCGTCGCGCACGCCACCGCTGTCGCCGCCCGATCCCGCACGGCATTGGCATTGCTGGCACACAACGGTAGAGCCCAAGGCTGCAACGCCAAGCCGAGGGAGGTCGAATGATGAGCGAGACCGATCTTGGCCATGCCGATCTGAGCGGCAACGACAGCAACCAGCTCGATTCGGACGATATGCTGAAGCCCGAATTCGTCCGCGCCGTGCTCGATGCGGTCGATCAGGGCGACACCGAAGGGGCCCGCGCCCTCGTCGAGCCGCTGCACCCGGCGGACATCGCCGATCTGTTCGAGCTCGTGCCCGCTGATCAACGCGCCGCGCTCGCAACTGCGATCACCGATCTGCTTGATGGCGATGTGTTCGCCGAAATGAACGATTACGTGCGTGAAGCGCTGATCGATGCGCTCGATCCGGCGCAGGTCGCGGGCATCGCCGCCGAACTCGATACCGACGATGCCGTCGCGATCATCGAGGACATGGAGGAGAGCGACCAGCGTGCAGTGCTGCGCGCGCTTGATCCCGATGATCGCGCCGCGATTGAGGAAGCGCTTTCCTATCCGGAGGAATCCGCCGGCCGCCTGATGCAGCGCGAGCTGATCGCGGTGCCCGAACATTGGACCGTCGGCGATGTGCTTGATTATCTCCGCGGCAACGACGATCTGACAACCGATTTCTGGGAAATCTTCGTCGTCGATCCAGCCCATAAGCCGGTCGGCACCTGCCAGCTTTCCTGGATCATGCGCACGCCGCGCTCGGTGGCGATGGCTGACGTCATGAAGCGTGAACAGACGCTCATCCCCGTCGACATGGATCAGGAAGAGGTGGCGCTTCGCTTCCAGAAATACGCGCTGATCTCCGCCGCGGTCACCGATCTCAGCGGGCGGCTGGTCGGCATGATCACTGTCGACGATGTCGTCCACATCATCAGCCAGGAGGCCGGCGAGGATATTCTACGACTGTCAGGCGCGGGTGAGGGCGACATCAACGAGCCCGTGATCGAAAGCTACAAGACGCGGGTCCGCTGGCTGATCGCCAATTTGTTCACCGCGCTGCTGGCCTCCTCGATCATCGCGCTGTTTGAAGGCACGATCGCCAAAATGGTGGCGCTGGCGACGCTGATGCCGATTGTTGCGGGCGTGGGCGGCAATGCGGGTACGCAGACAATGGCCGTTACGGTGCGCGCGATCGCGACCAATCAGCTGACCGATTCGAACACCTGGCGCACGATCCGCCGCGAGATCAGGGTCGCGCTGCTTAACGGGGCGACGATCGCGGTGGTTATCGGCACGGGGGTGACGATTGTTTTCCAGAACCCGCAATTGGGCGCGGTCATTGCCGCCGCGATGATGACGAACATTCTCGTCGCCGGGTTGGCAGGCGTGCTGGTGCCCGTGACGCTTGATCGGATGCGTACCGATCCTGCCGTTTCATCGTCGATCTTCGTGACGATGACGACCGATTCGATGGGTTTTTTCGCTTTTCTGGGTCTCGCAACGCTCACCGGTTTGACCGGCTGACTTGACGCCCCGGCCCATGCGCCGCACGCAGAAGTGACCATGCCGCTTCACTTGACCAAGGTCGCGTTCGGCGCGACCGGCACCGATCATCTCGCCGAACGCCTGCTTGCCCGCGCCGCGCTGGGACCGCTGTTTCTAACGACGCGTTACCTCCCCAAGCGGCATCAGGAGATCGCCGGGCAGGGTTCGCTGTTCTGGATCATCAAGCATCAGTTGATTGCGCGGTCGCCGATCACCGGTTTCGGTGAGGCGGAGGGCGGCAAGGTCGCGATCCTGCTCGATCCGCATCTCGTCCTCGTCAGCGCCGTGCCGAAACGCGCGCATCAGGGCTGGCGTTATCTGGAAGGCGCCGATGCACCCGCCGATCTGATTGGCGATGCGACCGATATCGATCAGATGCCGCCTGCGCTGATGAGCAAGCTGGCCGCGCTCGCCTTATTGTGATCCGCAGCTGATCGGGCCGCCGCCGGCCGATTTGACCTTGCAGGCCGGTTTGCCGACGACGACGATCGCGCCGAGGCCGCTCGACGTGACATCAGCGGTGTACCGCGCGTTCAGCCGCAATTCGCCATTGCCTTCGGACCGGGCGATCAGATCATTGGTCACAAGGCTGCTTGCATCAATTGTACCCGGGCCCGATAACTGAAACCGCGCCCGACCCGCTCGCCCGGCCAGCGTCATCGTGCCCGCACCAATGACGGTGGCGACCAGCTGATCTCCTTCAAGCCCCTGCACGGTGATCGCGCCCGCACCGTTCACGGCCACATCGAGCCGCTGCCCGGCCATGCGGGCCACTGCGAGCCGCCCGCCGCCATTGACGTTGGCCGATCGCAAAACCGGCGTGCTGAGCGTGACGACAAGCGGAATTTTGGGCGAGGGTGGGTTTTCGCCCACCGCCAGCGGCCGGGCACGCACGATCAGGGTCTGTCCCTCAACCGTCAATGTCAGCGTATCAAGTGCGCGTTCGTCTCCTGTCGCGCGCCCGCTGGGGGGCTTGCCGGTCGCCAGCTTTACCTCATACGGCCCCTCAATCCGGATCCGTTCGAAACTGCCGATTGAATAGTTTCGGTCCGCGGCAACGGCCGGGACCGCGAACAGGATCAACGCAACAAAAATCGGGATACGGGCCATAACGTTGCATCGCACCGTTCCAATCCGGTCGACAAGCCCCGCGGCAGATTTACTTGCCGCAGGAAACGTCGCCCGATCCGAGCTTGCTCGTCGTGCAGGTGGCGTTGCTGCCCATGTCGACATCGCCCGACCCCAGGATCGATACGGTTGCCGGGCCATTGACGTCAGCGGAAATGCTGCCTGATCCGGCGATCGATGCATCGGCCGAACTTGCCTTTACGCCGCCCGCCTTGATGTCACCCGATCCGGCAATCGACATCGACAGCTTGTCGGCGGCGCCGCTGGCGGTGATTTCGCCTGATCCGGCAATGTTGAACTCGGCCGATTTCACCTTGAGCGCGGCGATGGTGATACTGCCTGAGCCTGCGTTCGATGCCTCGAACTTATCGCCTTCGGCGGCGCCGACCGTCATGTCGCCCGAGCCCGCGACATTCGCCGCATCCAACTTTGGCAAGGTGACGTAGATCTTTGCACCTTTGTAGGAGCCCCAGTTGAAGCTGGGATCGGACTTACGGCCGATTTTGAGCGTGGTGCCGTCGCGCTCGATCTTCAAGCGGTCGAGCACTTCGCTCGGCCCTTCGGCGCGAACCGAAAAAGTGCTGGCGAGCTTGATGTCAACATCGTCCGATCCGCGCAGCGAGACGCCGGTAAAGTCGGCGACGTCAAAGGTCCGCGAGGTGCCGCTGCCGTTAGCGGCAACACCGCCAGCGTCTTCAGAAAAGCTGATGCCCGAACAGGCGGCGAGCGGCAGCAACGCCGATACCAAAGCGATGAGTTTCAAGTTGCGCATCGGTGATCCCTCATTGTGTATTGTTCTAATAACACACCGAGGCTTATCACGCAAATGAAAAGGGGCGGCCGTTGCCGACCGCCCCCTTTCCTCAATCCCCGTTCCACAACCGAACCAGTGAACCGGATCAAGCCGGTTCCTTGTCCTTGTTGTGGATGGCCGCAGCCTTGCGCAGAATCTCAAGGATTTTTTCCTGCGCGGTCGGCTCGTCGACCTGCTCCATCGCTGCCAGTTCGCGGGCGAGGCGGCTGGTGGCCGCTTCGAAGATCTGGCGTTCGGAATAGCTCTGCTCGGGCTGGTCATCGGCACGGAACAGATCGCGGACCACTTCGGCAATCGACACCAGGTCGCCCGAATTGATCTTGGCTTCATATTCCTGCGCCCGGCGCGACCACATCGTCCGCTTGACGCGCGGCTTGCCGGTCAGCGTATCAAGGGCTTCACGCAGGGTTTTGTCGGATGACAATTTACGCATACCGACGCTTTCCGCCTTGTTGGTCGGCACACGCAGCGTCATGCGTTCTTTCTCGAAACGCAGCACATAAAGTTCCAGCTGCATGCCGGCGATTTCCTGCCGTTGCAGTTCGATTACACGGCCAACGCCGTGCTTTGGGTAAACAACATAGTCACCGACGTCGAAGGACAGCGCCTTGGCAGCCATTCTGTTGAGCCTTTCCGTGATCATGGCCCCGGGGGATGCGCGCTTGCGGCCTTAGCGGTCGGCGCGATCGGGGCGGTGTGCGTGCAGTTCTCCGTAGCAGCGATGCGCAATGGCACCGCCGTCCTGCAGTGTTTAACATAGTCGTCACAAAATTACCAGCCGAGCGAAATGCTCGCCTGTGGAAAACCCACGCAACGCCAATCGTCCGGCGCCCTCACCATCCTGATGGGGCGATCCGAGTGGTCGGTCAGTCGCCCTGGCCGGGTTCGGGCGAAAACAGTTCTTCGAACTTGCCTTTGCGGCCCTTGAAGTCATCGGCATCGGCAGGTGCTTCGCGCTTCCGCGTGATGTTGGGCCACTCGGCGGAAAATTTGGTGTTGATCTCCAGCCACTTCTCCAGACCGCTCTCGGTATCGGGCAGGATCGCTTCGGCCGGGCACTCAGGCTCGCAAACGCCGCAATCGATGCATTCGCTGGGGTTGATCACCAGCATATTCTCGCCTTCATAGAAGCAATCGACCGGGCACACCTCGACACAGTCCATATATTTGCAACGGATGCAGGCGTCGGTGACGACGTAGGTCATGCTTCAATAACTCCCCTTGGCTGGTTCGCCCCTGCTATGCGTGCGCCCCGTACCCGTCAACTCTGCTCGACAAGATCGGTGCACAGCAACGCCGCTTCGGTCGCCGGACCGCGTCGCACCGGAAGCTTCTCGACACGAAGTACCCGTACCGCGCCATTCTGGACCATCGCGATGACCGATCCTGTGCGCACCGGGGTATGGGCTCGATCGACCCGGCGTCCATCGAGCCGGATCGCGCCACTTTCGGAGAGTGCCTGTGCGGCGCTGCGCGAGCGGGTGAGCCGGGCGAACCACAAAAACTTGTCGATCCGCATCGTCGGCGAAGGTTCGCTCGCAACCATGCCCGGCATTGCCGCTTAGCCCTGATGCCCGCTGGTGAGCTGGCGAAGCGCCGCAAAGGCATTGTCGCGCGGTGCCGTGATGGCCGACTTCACTCGGGCTGGCCGACCGCGCCACACCCAGCGCGAGACGCCCGCCTCGGGTTCGGCGGCACGAAAGCCGAGTTGCGCCATCAACCGATCCATCGTCGCCGGTGCCAAGCCAATCGATGTCGCCATGGCCGAATCGGGTGCAAATGGCGCCTTGCCAGCGCGCGCTTCATGCGCGGCTCGGGCAATGCGTTCCACCAGGTCAACCCGCACAGCCTGTCCGCCAATCTCGCGAAAGCCAAAGCCAGCGGCGTTACCAAGCACACCGCGCGCCAGCACGGTTGCCCCCGGCAGCGGCAACGGTGGCATCGACGCCCCTGATCGCGCCGCGATCAACGCCTGCCGCCAACGCGCGGCGCCGGGTTTCAGCAGGCGTGGGTCGAACAGATCAAGCGCCCCGATCACGATGCCGGCCTTGCGCAATCGCTGGCGATCACCTGCCTGCAAGCCATCAATCGCGTCCCCAAGCGGCAATCGGGCAGCAAGGCCAGCGCCCTGCACCAAAGTGGCCGCTACCACCCGCAGCGGCGCCGACGCTGCCGCATCGCGACCAATCGCCTCCAGCGCCACCAGCGCGGCAACATGCCGGGCGAGTTGCGCCGCCACCCACCCCTCGAGCCGGGTCCGCACCCGCTCGCGCAGCGCGGGATCAAGGCAATCAAGCGCGCGATCAAGCTCGATACGGGGCCGTGCGAGCGATGCCCCAGGCTTCAGCACGCCAACGGTCCATCCGGACCAGACAATGATCGGTTGATCGCCTGGCGCGAGCGACAGCGCCGCCTCCGCCGCATCGGCAAGCGCCGCGCCCCGCCGGGCACGCTCGCCGCCAAGCCTTTTCTCGGCCGCTGCGAGCAGCAGCCTTTTGTCAGACGCACGCGCATCGGCAGCAACCACGAAGCGAAATCCTTCAAGCCGACCGATCAGCTGATCCTCGACAAGGACCGATCCGTCGTCCGCCACGGTCACCGCCAACGCGCTCGCATCTGCCCCCAGCTGCCGCATCAGCACGGTCGTGCGGCGATCGACGAAACGCTGGGTCAGCCGATCATGCAGGGCATCGGACAGCCGCTCCTCAAGAGCGCGCGTTCGATCTGCCCAGTGCGCGGGATCGGCCATCCAGTCGGCGTGGTTGGCGATATAGGCCCAGCTGCGCGCTGCCGCGATCCGCCCCGCAATCGTCTCGACATCGCCCGCGACATTGTCGAGCCGGGCAATTTCGGCCGCAAACCAGTCATGTGGAATATGGCCGTTTCCTTCGGACAAATGGCCATAAACGCGCGCTACGAACCGCGTGTGCGGATCAACGCCAAGCTTGCGGAAATCGGGCAGGCCGCACGCCGCCCAGAACCGATTGACCATCGTGCTGCCCCGCGTCCGCGCGCGTACGCCATCTTCTTCGGCAAGCCGTTTGAGCACCGCCAAATCGATCGATTCAGGGGCCGCGCGCAATACCGGCGAAAGCGGCTTTTGCTCAAGATCGGCAACCAGATCATCGATGCTGGCGGTCGCTGGCTGGCCATTGCGCCAATAGAGATGCTCGAGTCGCGGAAAGCGATGCTCCTCAATGGCAAGCACTTCCTCAGGGGTAAAGGCACCCGGCCCCTCCTCGCTCAGCGCACCAAAAGTCCCGTCGCGCTGGTGCCGCCCGGCGCGCCCCGCAATCTGCGCCATTTCCGCAACCGTCAGGCGGCGCTGGCGGTGCCCGTCGAACTTGCGAAGCGATGCAAAGGCGACATGGGCGACATCCATATTGAGCCCCATGCCGATTGCATCGGTGGCGACCAAATAATCGACCTCGCCCGCCTGGAACATCGCCACCTGGGCGTTGCGGGTGCGTGGCGAGAGCGCGCCCATCACCACGGCGGCACCACCGCGCAGCCGCCGCAGCATCTCAGCAACGGCATAAACCTCTTCGGCGGAAAAGGCGACGATCACGGAGCGCTTGGGCAGCCGGGAAATCTTGCGCGCGCCGGCATAGCTGAGCGTCGAAAAGCGCGGTCGAGAGAGAATGTCGGCATCGGGCACCAATGTCTTGATCATCGGTCGCAGCGCTTCCGATCCCAGCACCATGGTTTCTTCACGCCCCCGCGCCCGCAACAGGCGATCGGTAAAGACATGGCCGCGCTCCGCATCGGCCCCCAGTTGCGCCTCATCAATGCCGACAAACGCGAGATCCTTGTCGATCGGCATGCTTTCGGCGGTGCACAGGAACCAGCGGGCATCGCGCGGGACGATCTTCTCTTCGCCGGTGATCAGCGCCACCTGCCCGGCACCCTTGATTTTCACCACCCGATCATAGACTTCTCGCGCCAGCAGCCGCAACGGAAAGCCGATCATGCCGCTCGAATGGCCGCACATCCGCTCAATCGCGAGATGCGTCTTGCCGGTATTGGTCGGGCCCAAAACGGCGGTGACCGGGCGGGTGGCATGTCCAGTCATGATGGACCCAAGATCGCGTGGCAAAGGCGCCAGCGCAACCGCCCTGACCATGAAAAATCTTCGTTAACGATTTTCGCAAGTTAAGCGCAGAAATCCGCCAGTCAGGGGGGTGGTGCAGCGGCGCTGACTTTTGGCCGCGCGATCGCCCCGCAAACCCGTCCCGACCGTTTCGAAGAGTTCCGCCATCGAATCGCGCAGATTGATTGGGCGCCTGACCTCGGCGCGCAAATCGGCTCGGCGACCTGGTGGCGCGGCGCCGCCACTTGCACGGCCTTGATCGCCGCGACCTGCTATATGTCGCCCGGGCTCGACAATCCGCTGATCGGTGCGACACCAGCACCACTGGAAGGATCGGCGTGGGAAGCATCGCGCGCACAAGCGATTACGCCGCTGGGGCTTGGTGCCAATACGGGTCGGCGAATCGCCGCCAATGATCTGGTTGCACCGCTGGCCGAAACCCCCGAACGCCCGATCATCGAACTGGCAGCGACGCTCGGCAGCGGCGACAGCTTCTCGCGCGTTTTGACTCGCGCCGGCGTGGCCCGTGATGAAGCCGCCACGGTCGCCGATATGGTGGCACGCGCTGTATCCCTGTCAGCAATCAGACCCGGCACCCAACTGGCGATGACCCTGGGGCGTCGGCCAAGCCGCGACGTACCCCGCCCGCTCGATAATCTGCGCTTCCGGGCGCGGTTCGACCTCAACGTGTCGGTCGCCCGCACCAATGGTCAACTGGTGATGACGCCCGAACCGATCGCGATCGACAACACACCGCTGCGCATTCGCGGCGTGGTGGGGCAGAGCCTGTACCGTTCCGCTCGGGCGGCAGGGGCCCCCGCCAAGGCCGTCGAGGCCTATATTCGCGCCCTTGCAAGCCGCCTGTCGATCGGCCGTGACGTTCAGGCGAGCAACGTTTTCGATCTCGTCATCCGCCAGGCCCGTGCCGCAACCGGCGAAGTCCAGATCGGCGAGTTATTGTATGCCGGGCTAGAACGGGACAATAAAAAGGTGCAGCTCGTCCGTTGGGGCGAGGGCAAGGGCGGCCAATGGTTTGAAGCATCAGGCGTCGGCGAACGCCGCGGCGTAATGGCAACGCCGGTCGCTGGCCGGATGACATCGGGCTATGGCGTGCGGTTTCATCCGATCATGCGGATGATGCGGATGCACAAGGGTGTCGATTATGGTGCCCCCTATGGCGCGCCGATTCGCGCGTCGATGGATGGTATAGTCGCGCTCGCCGGGCGCAGCCGCGGCTATGGCAATTTCGTGAAGCTGGCGCATGCTGGGGGTCTGGCCACGGGCTATGGCCATATGAGCCGGATCGCGGTTCGTTCGGGCACGCGCGTCGCGCAAGGGCAGATCATCGGCTATGTCGGATCAACCGGCATGTCGACCGGCCCGCACCTTCATTACGAAGTGTGGCGCAATGGTGTGGCCGTGAACCCGCGCAATATGACCTTCACACAAGTGGCGCAGCTTTCAGGATCAGCGTTGCGCGCGTTCAAGGCGCGCGTGGCCGCGTTGCTGGCCGTCAAACCCGGGGCACGCTGACCTCAATTCGGTGCTGATTGGCGACACGACCGGGAATTGACGGGCACCGTCATCGATACTTGATCAGTGACCCTGGGATCGCCAGCGCTTGATGGTACGCGCGATGATCTGATCTTCCTGCCCCACTTCCCGCCATAGTTGCGAGAAGAGCGGGTCTTCGGAAGCCGGGCGGCGGTCCTCGGCCAGCGAATCGAACGACACTCGGATCGGCACCGCGACACCTTCGCCGCAGACGATGCACTCGCGATTGCGCAACGCGGGGATGACGTCGAGGAAACCACGCGCACCTTCAGGCATGGCGGCGCGCACAAAAGCCTGATCGCGATCATTGTTCAAGCGCATTGCGATGATCGTGCCGCATTGCGACAGCACGCCTTCGGCCAGATCGGACGGCCGCTGCGTAATCAACCCCAGCGACACGCCGTATTTGCGGCCTTCCTTCGCGATCCGGCTGAGAATCCGGCCGACCGAGGTCATGTTATCGGCTGCTGGAATGTAACGATGCGCCTCTTCGCAGACGAGCAGAATCGGACGCTGCGGCTCGTTGCGTGACCAGATCGCGAAATCGAACACCATCCGCGCCAGCACCGCGACGACGACGGCGGTAATTTCAGAAGGCACACCCGACACGTCGATGATCGAGATCGGCTTGCCGTCCCCCGGCAGGCGAAACACGCGTTCGATGAACCCCGCCATCGTATCGGCGACCAGCATGCCCGAAAACATGAAACCATAACGAGGATCGGCCTTTACCTCATCGATCTTGGTCTTCAGTCGCAGATAGGGGGCGGTATCGCCCGCCCGGTCCATCTTGCCCATTTCCAGCGTGATCAGATTGGTCAGATCGCTGAGCAGATAGGGGATCGGCGCATCGACCGTCAGCTTCGAAATCTCTTGCCCCAGACGTCCCTTTGCGCGCGCCATCAACAGGCATTTGGCGAGGATATCGGAGTCGATCTGGCGTTCTGACCCGTGGCTGGTGACGAACACTTCGCAATGTTCCTCAAAATTCATCAGCCAGTACGGCATCTGCAGATTGGATACGTCGTAGATCGCACCATTGGTCTTGAAGGCGGCGGCATATTCGCCGTGCGGATCGACCATCACAATATGACCTTGCGGTGCCATATCGCAGATGCGGTGCAGGATCAGCGCAGCCGATGTCGACTTACCTGTTCCGGTCGAGCCGAGCAGCGCGAAATGCTTGCCGAGCAGCGCATCGATGTACAGCGCCGCCCGAATGTCGCGCGTCGGATAGACGGTGCCGATCTCGATATTGGCGCGATCATCGGCGGCATAAATTTGCTTCAGGTCAGCGGTAGACACAGGATACACCGCGCAGCCCGGCATCGGATAACGCGTGACGCCGCGCCGGAACTTATAGAGCTTGCCGGTCAGCTTTTCCTCATCGCCCTCACCAAGAAAATCGATGGCCGCGATGATGTGGTCGCCGTGATCACCCTGCCCGTCAGCGAGCTTCAACGAACGGATATTGGCGATGAGCCAGGTGCTCCCGATCCGCATCTTGACCTGCGCACCGACCTGCCCGGCCGATGCGATCACCGGATCAGCGCTTTGTGCCAGCCGATCGAGCGCCACGCTATCGAGCAGGATCTGGCTGCTCGATCCGGCGATCTCGAACACAACACCAATCCCGCTCGCCGTCTCGGTTTGTGGGTTGCCCATAATCGCGGGCGACGCCGCCTGACGATCGGTGTCAAAGGCGCTGAACTGGGCGCTGTCATTCATGAAGAGGTGATCCCCGGCCGTGGCGAACCCGGATCATGCACGGTGATTCGTAAAAATACCGTGTTCGTAACGACTGTTTAGAAGCGGCGGGCGATCCAGCCGGCGCTCCAGCCCAGCAGTACCGACAACGCCACCGCGGCCAGCCCATAAGCAAAGGCATTACGATCCGCAGCGCGCGCCACGAACCGCTCAAATCCCGATTTACGGATGTCGATATCGCGTACCGCCGCCGCCAGCACGCGGCCGTCGCGGATCAGGAAAGTCTCAGCTGTAAAACGGCCTACCGGCACGCGGGCAGGAATACGCAGCCGGGCGCGATAGAGCACGCGATCCGCGATCTCCACAGCACGGGGCGCCTCATAATAAAGCCCCGTGCGTCGCTTGAGAGCCACCAGCCCTTGGGCAAAGCGCGACTGTTCGGCACTTGGCGTATTGCTGCCGGGCGAAAGCTGCAGGCTATCGAGCCCCAGTTCATAAATCGCTCTAGTACGATCATCGACCAGCGTATCGATCGGCCGCGAGGAGGCTATCGCGTAAAAGGACGGTGCTGACAAATAGCGCATCCGCGCGGCATTCACCCAGATTCCAGCGATCTTTTGCTTTTCGCGCACCAGAATCGACTGCGACGGGCCCTTGACGACGACCACGATATCGGCGTCACGCTCGGTCGGCACGCGCCCGCCGGGATAGAGGATCGCGCCGAACAGCAGCAACTCCGCACCGGTGAAGCTGTAGGCAATCTCGATATCGCGCTGTGACACGTCGGGCACAAGCACGGGCTTTGCCTGCGCCATCAGCAACGGCGACGCCATGGCCAGCGCCAGCAACGCCCACTTCACGTCAACTCGACCGAATAGAGCTCATCCGGGCGGAAACCCAGACCAATCGCCACCCGGAAAGCAACCAGCAGCACGATGATGGCCAGCGCCAGCCGCAGATATTCCGGCTTCACGCGACTTGCGAGCCGGGCACCAACCTGCGCCCCAACCACCGAGCCGAACAGCAACAGTGCGGCGAGCACGATATCGACCGCCTTGGTCGTCATGGCATGCACCATCGTTGCCGTGGCGGTGACGAACAATGTTTGGAACAGCGAAGTGCCCACCACCACCTGCGTCGTCATACCGATCAGGTACAGCATCGCGGGCACGAGGATGAAGCCGCCGCCAATGCCAAGCAGGATCGTAAGAATGCCAACGAAAAAACCGAGCATCAGCGGTGCAAGCGGCGAAATATAGAGGCCCGACCGGTAAAAACGCGTCCGCAGCGGCAGTGCCGCGACCAGTGGATGATGCCGCCTTGTCCGCGCGCGGACCGTAACCCCGGACTGGATCGCGCGAATGCTCAGCACCGATTCGCGGGCCATCATCGTGCCGATCGAGCCGAGCAGCAGCACATAGATGATCGCGATCACCGTATCGATCTGGCCGCTCGCTTGAAGCAGCTGGAAGATCCATGCCCCCACAAACGAGCCGACCACACCGCCTGCCACGAGCACGCCGCCCATTTTCACATCCACGCCATTGCGCCGGAAATGCGCGAACACGCCCGAAACGCTTGCCCCCGTCACTTGGCTGGCGGCCGATGCCGCAGCGACAGTGGGCGGAATACCATAAACGATCAGCAACGGCGTCGTCAGAAATCCGCCGCCCACGCCGAACATGCCCGACAACAGGCCCACCCCGCCGCCGAGCAGGATGATGACGAGCGCATTTACGCTCAGATTGGCGATGGGCAGGTAAACGTCCATGTGGATACCCGCGATATCCCTTTCGGGCGCACGGCGGAAGGACCGACGCGCGCGATGCTAGAAATCGGTGCCAATCGACAGCGCCGGACCCGATCCTGGCCGTGCATTACCCGCCACACGCTGCCGCCAGTCAAGTGACAGACGGACCCGGTTCGCGCCGATCGGGAGGCGCGCGCCAATCGACGGGCCAAGGTCAAGCCGGGCGGCACCGGGCTGGATCGCCCCCCAGCTCCCGCCCCCCAGATCGATCGGGGTGCCTGCGATCATTGCCACTCGCCGGTTGATCCGCACCGCGCCATCGGCATAACCAATAATGGTCGTGCGCTTGATAAGACCGGCCTGACCATAGCCTTCCAACCAAAAGCCCTGCCCGACTGGTAGTGGCCCCGCGCCGCCTACCAGCCCCAGCGAGGGCCCGCCTGCCGCATCGTTGATGCCGATCCGTTGTTCGGCGACAAGCCGAACGGGCAGGCGGGTTGGCCGCCATTCAATGCCGATCGCCCCTTCCTGCCCCGATCCGCCCAGGGGACTGGCGATGCGCCCGACAATGGCCACCCGCCGCGCCGCGCCAAGCGCATAGGCCAGCCGCAATCCCGTCTGGCTGCCGCCAAGCTGGCTACCCGACAAACTGGCGCCGAGGCCCCGGCCATCGCGAACAACAAGCCACAAGCTGCCCGACCAGCGCGATGGCAATGGGGTGAGCTTCCCGCCATGGTCAGCCGGATTGTGGGGGACGATGGTGGTAGCTGACGGCGCTACCGCAGCCCGTGCGACCGGCTCAGCGATACCGACAGGCGTGGTGATATGGGCGACCCGATGCCGATCGGATGGTTGGTTGAAGGAGTCCTGGCGAACCGGACTGCGCGGAGGAACTTGGCGAGAACCGCGCCCGCCTTGCCGGTTAATTGCGATTATTGCCGTTCCCACTATCGCCGTTCGCACTATCGCCGGTTGGCCAGCGTCGCGTGGTGCTACCGCGCGAACATTTGGCCGCAACGCAGTGCGCGTGCCGGGTTGTGGCAAGAGCATCGTCACGCGCACTGCCACCCACGCCCCAAGCACGACGGCAAGGAACCGGATCGCATTGCCGCGCGCAATCACCGTGCTTGTCCGCCAGCGAGCTCGGGGAAAACATGTGCCGTCTTGTCCCATTCAAGTGCCGACCCCCGCAGCATCGCCACATAGCGGATGATTGCCCGCCGGGCCGCAAGCAGCGCGATGATGTTGGCCACCAGCGCGCGCGGAACCGACCATAGCCCCTCCCGCCAGCCATAGGCCGCCGTCGTAAAGGCAGCGCGCATGGCCAGCCGCCAGCCAAGCAACAGCGCATTGGCGGCGATGACAAACTCGGGAAGCGGCAGCGGCGCAGGCGCCGTGCCCAACAAGGCATGGCTCAACAGGGACAGCGCAGTGGCGACCAGCGTTAGGTAGGCAGCGGCCAGCACCAGCACGGCCAGCGGCCCGCGCCGATCACGCATGCGCATCCAGTGATCTCCCCAGGCGAACCGGCGCCCCCAGCCGATCCGATCCCAACCCGCCAGCGCAATCCCGATCATCCAGCGGGCCTTTTGGCGAACAGCGGCGTTCAACGTCGACGGGAAATAGGCGCGAACCGCCACCACCGGGCCACCCCGATATTCATGCACGCGCGCCATGATCGATTGGCCACCCAGGGCGGCGACATGCAGGCCCAGTTCGTAATCTTCGGTCAGGCTCTGGGCATCAAACGGCTCGCCGCCGCGCGCCGCCGCCACGACCTCCAACAGCGCGCGCGATATGGCGCAACCAACCCCGGCTAGCGGCAGTCCGACGCCAAGCGCCTGGCGGACGACGAGCTGCTTGGCATGCGATTCGGCAAATTCGTCGCAATAATGGCCCGATATCAGCCGTGATCCGCCCTGAACCAAGGGCAACACAGGGAGTTGCACCGCCGCGTACCGGCCGATCAATCGATCGAACAGACGCAGTTCGTGCGGGTGAACGACATCTTCTGCGTCATGAAGCACAATCGCCCGCGCCCGATCACCCCCTTCAGCTTCATCGCGCGCCAGTGCGTGCCAAAGAGCATTCAGATTGGCAGCCTTGGTCGTCGGGCCGGGATCATCGCCGATCACCAGCCTGATGCGCGCATCGCGCAGCGCGATCGCCGCGACTGCATCCGTCGTCGCCGGATCATTGGGATAGGTACCGACATAAATACTGTAATTGGGATGATCGAACCGCGCGAGCGCTGCTTCGAGCATGGCGCCGATCACATTGGCCTCATCCCATGCGGCAACAAATACCACGATCCGGCCCTGCGGCTCGGGTGCGGCAAAATCGGCGAGCGTGGGCACGGGCACGCGCGGCCTTGCCTGGTGCCGCCAGCCAGTGCGGATCAGGAATACAATATCAACGGCGAGATCATCGATCCCGCCAATTGCGATGCCAATAACGGCAAACAGCAAGGATTCGCGCGCGATGAAATCGACGAGCGCGATGCCACCCCCAAAGTCGATCAACCGCGATTCCCCCGATTCGGACCGACCAGAGTTGTTCCCCAGCTTTGCTGATACCGCAAGCCACTGGCGTAACACATTATTCCGTACTGGACCGAAAGAGCCGCGACCGGTAGTTAACCTTATCCTTTTCCGCAAAGGGGCGATGATGAAGCTGGTCTCCCGTCTAGCATTCCTGGCCCTTGTGGTCGCCCCGATCAGCGCTTCGGGGGATAACTCTCCGCAAGTCATTGTCGCCACGCCCGGCATCGGGAATGGCGCGATCGAACGGTTCACCGCCCGTTTCAGCCAGCCGATCGTGGCGCTCGGCGATCCGCGCGCGGCTTCCCCTTTCAAGGTGACCTGCGCGATTGCCGGTGAAGGCCGCTGGGTCGATCAGCAGACCTTTGTTCATGAATTCAAGTCGCCATTGCCGGGCGGCACCACCTGCAGCTTCGATCTGATCGATGGGCTGAAGACGGTGGCGGGCTATGCCGTTGGCGGGCAGCGCAGCTTCAAGGTCGATGCTGGCGGCCCGGTGGCGCGCGCAATCCTGCCGGGTCAATATGGCGGTGAGATCGAGGAGGATCAGGTGTTCCTGATCGCCGCGAACCTGCCCGCAACGCCTGCATCAGTCGCCGCCAACGCCTATTGTGCAGTCGATGGCATCGGCGAAAAAATCCCCGTCGATGTGCTCGGTGCCGATGTTGCGCCCAAGCTGCTCGGCGAGCTTGGTACTGACCGGTATGAAGTGACGAGCTTCCTGGAAAATGCTGGTTTGCCAGCCGCGATTCCGGCGGCAGAGGCTGATCGCCAATCGATGACAGCCGGGATCACGGCGTTGAAGTGCCGTCGTCCGCTGCCCCCGGGGCGCGACATGGCGATCGTCTGGTCGGGCAAGATCGCGGGCGCGAGCGGCAAGCTCGCCGGGTCCGATCAACGCTTCGACTATACCGTGCGCAAACCCTTTACAGCACGGTTCGAATGCGGCCGCGTCAACCCGCAGGCCGGGTGCAGCCCGGTCGAAAAGGCATATGTGCGTTTTTCCGCGCCAATCGCGAAAAGCGTTGCTGAGCAAATTCGCATCCAGACCGCCGACGGTAAATCGATCGCCCCCAAATTCGATGCCGATACCAAACGGCAGTCAACCGTCAGCGATATCAGCTTTGCCACCCCGCTGCCCGCCGCGAGCACCGCGAAGCTGATTCTGCCTGCCGACATCAAAGACGAGAGTGGCCGTCCGCTCTCCAATGCGGAGCGTTTCCCACTCGATATCCGTTTCGATGAAGCCCCGCCGCTGGTGAAATTTGCCGCGCCCTTTGGTATCTTGGAGGCGCGTGAGGGCGGCGTGTTGCCGGTCACCGTGCGCAATGTCGAACCGGCTTTGCGCGGACGCAATCTGGCGATCGCCGGGCAGACGATGAAGGTCGACGGCACCGACGGCCAGATCGCCCAGTGGCTGCGGACCGTCGACGATGCCGATGATTATGCCAGCCATGAGGAAATGCGCGGCAAGGAAAAGGTGACGATCAACGACACCGGCTCCAAGCCGATCCTGGCGGCGAACCAGGGCACTGATCTTTCGGTCGGGTTGCCGGGCAAGGGCAAGGATTTCGAGGTCGTCGGCATTCCGCTGACCAAGCCGGGCTTCTATGTGGTCGAACTCGCTAGCCCGAAGCTCGGCAATGCATTGCTCGGGCGCGATGCGCCGCGTTATGTCGCCAGTGCCGCGCTCGTCACCAACATGGCGGTACATTTCAAATGGGGTCGTGATCGCAGCCTCGCCTGGGTGACGTCGCTCGATAGCGGCAAGCCCGTGGCGAACGCCGCGGTGGCCGTTTCCGATAGCTGCACCGGCAAAATGCTCGCGCGTGGTGTTACCGACAAGAGCGGCGGCGTGCTGATCCCCAGCGGTCTGCCGGCGCCCGAAACCTATGCCTCATGCGAGGGATCCGAGCATGCGCTGATGGTCTCGGCACGCAAGGACGATGATTTCAGCTTCACGCTGACCGATTGGGGCGAGGGCATCCGTCCTTATGATTTCGACCTGCCCTATGGCTATTCGGCGCGTGACGACATCGTCCATACCGTGTTCGATCGTGCGCTCGTCCGCCAGGGCGAGACGATCAACATGAAACACATCGTCCGCAAGCCCATTGCGGAGGGTTTCGCGACCACACCAGCCTTTACCGGCACGTTGCGACTGTCGCACCGCGGATCGGACACGCAGTTCGACCTGCCACTCAGCATCGACGCCAGCGGCATCGGCGAGACGACTTGGGTAGCGCCGCAGGGCGCGCCGATGGGCGATTACGACCTGCAAGTTATTAGCGGCGACAAGACGATCTTCACCAGCCAATCGTTCAAGGTCGACGAATATCGCCTGCCGACGATGCGCGCGACCGTGACCGGGCCGAAAGAAGCCGCGATCCGGCCCAAGACGCTGCCGGTCGATCTGTTCGTCGGCTATTTGTCGGGCGGCGGTGCTGCCAATCTACCGGTCGATGTCCGCGTCGGCTGGTTCGGCAATATCAGCACGCCTGCCGGTTACGAGGGCTACAGCTTCGGCGGCAAGGCCGTGACCGAGGGCGTCAAAGCGATGAACGGCGATGGCGAGGAGGAGCAGACCCCGCTGCCCCCAACCCAAACCCTGCCCGTCACCTTGGGGGCAGATGGCACCGCCCGCACCGCGATCGAGGTACCGCAAACACTCGACGGCGCGGCAAACATGCTTGTCGAGATGGATTATCAGGACGCCAATGGCGAGGTGCTCACCGCATCGCGCAGCATCGCGATCCACCCGTCGGCGGTGCGGATCGGGATCAAGACCGATGGCTGGCTGATGAAGCAGGATGATCTGCGGCTTCGGCTCGTCGCGGTCGATACCGAGGGCAAGCCGATCGCCAATCAGGCGATCACCGTCGCGCTCTATAATCGCGAAATCCTGACCGCACGTCGCCGGTTGATCGGCGGCTTCTACGCCTATGACAACCAAATGAAGACCACCAAGCTGGCCGCCACCTGCAGCGCGACGACCGATGCGCAGGGGCTGGCGACCTGTGCGATCAACCCCGGCGTGTCGGGCGAAGTCTATGCCGTTGCCACCACCACCGATGCCGCTGGCAATCTGGCGCGCAGCACCGTTTCGACCTGGCTGGTCGGCGATGACGATTGGTGGTTCGGCGGCGACAATGGCGACCGGATGGACGTGATCCCCGAAAAGCCCGAATATAAGGCGGGCGAAACTGCACGCTTCCAGGTTCGCATGCCGTTCCGCGAGGCGACCGCGCTCGTCACTGTCGAGCGCGAAGGCGTGCTGTCGAGCTTCGTTACGCATCTTGAGGGCAAGAACCCCGTCGTCGAGGTGAAGATGCCGGGCAGCTATGCCCCTGATGTTTTCGTGTCCGTCATGGCGGTGCGTGGCCGGGTGCAAGGCGGTTTCTGGGACTGGCTGACCGATTTCGGGGCGATGTTGGGCATTGTCGCCAAGAATGAACCGGCACCCGAGGCCACCGCCTTGGTCGACCTCAGCAAACCCGCCTACCGGTTGGGTATCGCGAAGGTGAAGGTCGGCTGGGACGCGTACCGGCTCGGCGTGACCGTGAAAGCGGACCGTGAGCGCTATGCCGCGCGCGATGTGGCGCAAGTTGATGTCGATGTAAAAACACCTGACGGCAAGCCAGCGGCGAGCGCCGATGTGGCGTTTGTCGCGGTCGATCAGGCACTGCTGCAGCTTGCCCCCAATGAAAGCTGGGATGTGCTCGCCGCGATGATGGGCGAACGGTCGCTGTCGGTGCTGACGTCAACGGCGCAAACGCAAGTCGTCGGCAAGCGGCATTACGGCAAAAAGGCCGTCGAAGCTGGCGGCGGCGGCGGTGATCTGTCCGGCCTCAACCGCGAGAATTTCCAGCCGGTGCTGCTCTGGAAGGGCCGCGTTGCACTGGATGCGAACGGTCATGCCCGCGTGCCGGTAACGCTCAATGATGCGCTGACATCGTTCAAGCTAGTCGCAATTGCCACTGACGGTGCACAATTGTTCGGCACCGGCGAAACCGACATCCGCGCAGCGCAGGACCTCAGCATCTTCAGCGGTATCCCGCCGCTGGTGCGCACGGGTGACAATTACGGCGCGGTGTTCACGCTGCGTAACGGGTCGGACAAGCCGATGACGGTCACCGCCACGGTTGACCTGATGCCGCGCGTCGCGACCGGCAAGCCGCTGACGGTGACCATCCCGGCGGGCGGTGCCGCGCCGGTCGTGTGGAATCTCACCGCACGCGACGGCCTGTCGAGCCTGCGTTGGCAGGTCTCCGCCAAAAGCGCCGATGGCAAGGCAGTCGACAAGATCACGGTCGACCAGCAGATCGTCCCCGCCGTCCCCGTAGAAGTGTGGGCGGCGACGCTCGCCCGCGTCGGCGCGGCAACGACGATCCCGATCGGGGCGCCCGCCGGCGCAATTGCAGGGCGTGGCAGTGTCGATATCCGGCTCACCGATACGCTCGCGCCGCCCCTGGCGGGGGTTCGGTCGTACATGACCGCCTATCCGTACAACTGCTTCGAACAGCGGCTGTCACGGATCGTCGCGCTGGGTGATGTGGCGGGCTGGACGGCGCTGGCAGGCGAAATCCCGACCTATCAGGCACCCGATGGCCTGTTGCGCTATTGGCCGTCGGACAAGCTTGAAGGGTCGGAGGCGCTGACCGCCTATGTCCTGTCGATTGCCTCCGAAGCGGGGCTGCCGATACCCGAGGGCCCGCGTGCGAAGATGATCGACGGGCTGAAGGCCGTTGTCGACGGGCGCGTACGGCATGAGGATTATGGCGATGTACGGTTGCAACGGATCGCCGCCTTTGCGGCACTAGCCCGCGCAGGGGCCGCGACACCGGCGATGCTCGGCCAGATCGGGCTCCCGGTGGGCGAAATGCCGACCGCGCAGCTTGCTGATTATCTGGTCGCACTCGACAAGGTGCCCGGCCTTGCCAACGCGACCGCGCTCAAGGGGTCAGCGCAGGCCGAACTGCGCAAACGGCTCGTTTACGAAGGCACGCGGCTCGATCTGAGCGATCAGTCGAGCGCGGCGTGGTGGCTGATGTCATCGGGTGATGAAGCCGCCATCAAGGCGCTGATCGGTGTGCTTGGGCGGCCCGGTTGGCAGGACGATGCGCCGCGCATGATGGTCGGCGTCTCGCTGCGCCAGTCGCGCGGACATTGGGACACGACAACCGCCAATGCCTGGGGTGCAATTGCGGCGCGCAAGTTCGCCGGGCTTTACCCGGCAGAGGCGATCGCTGGCGTCACCACTGCATCGATCGGCACCACGACGCTGACGCGAAACTGGCCGCTAGCCGAGCCGTCACGTTTCGTCAGCCTGCCGCTGCCAGCGGCACAGACCCCGTTGAAACTGACGCAGAGCGGCGGGGCAGGCCCATGGGCGATGGTATCGGTCTCTGCCGCAGTCCCGCTCACCAAGCCGCTCAACGCCGGGTACAAGATGACCAAGACGGTGTCGGTGGTGCAGGCGCGCAAGGC
This sequence comes from Sphingomonas sp. 28-62-11, assembly GCF_002278865.1. Classification (NCBI taxonomy): domain Bacteria; kingdom Pseudomonadati; phylum Pseudomonadota; class Alphaproteobacteria; order Sphingomonadales; family Sphingomonadaceae; genus Sphingomonas; species Sphingomonas sp. 28-62-11. Next base: position 41,308 of record NZ_NCGB01000022.1, read on the forward strand.
TGGCGTGCTCACGCGCGGTGATGTGCTGAAAGTGTCGATCACCGTTGATGCATCGGCCGAACGCAATTGGGTGGTGGTGAGCGATCCGGTGCCCGCAGGCGCAACGATCATTGGCGATCAGGGCGGGCAATCCTCGCTGCTCGCGCAGGTAACCGGCGATGCCGGGGTATCGCCAAGCTATGTCGAGCGTGGCGGCGCGACGTGGCGGGGCTATTTCGCCTGGGTGCCACGCGGCAGTTTCACCGTCAGCTATACGGTGCGGCTGAATGGTGCTGGCCGGTTCAACCTGCCACCGACACGGGTCGAGGCAATGTATTCACCCGCGATCCGCGCTGCCCTGCCCAACGCCCCGGTGACCGTGCTCCCCAAATAGCATGACGTGGATTGCCCGATTGCAGAAGCTGTTGGCCGATCAGCCCGATCAGGCGATTGCAGCGCTGATCGCATGGGTTCGGGCGTTGCGGCCGGCGCATTACGCAATTGGCGGGCTGGTCGCGCTCGTGCTGGCGGGCGCTGGCCTGGATTATGTGACCCAGCCGCCGCCGCTGCCCGGCTATGGTCAGGTACGTCGCCAATGGCAGCCCTCTGAAGCGTGGCTCTATGACCGAAACGGGACGCTGATCGATAGCGCGCGCGTGAACTTTGCCGCGCGGCGGCTTGCCTGGACACCGATCGACAAGGTCTCCCCCGCCACGCGGGAAACGTTGCTGCAGGCCGAGGACAAGCGCTTCTACAGCCATGGCGGGGTTGATTTCCTCGCGCTAGGCAGCGCGTTTCGCGATCGGCTGCGCGGCGAGCGCGGGCGAGGTGCGAGCACCGTCACGATGCAGGTCGCGGGGTTTTTGAGTGCTGATCTAGCCGCTCCCGGTGCACGCGGCTGGCGGGAAAAGCTGCGCCAGATGCGCGCTGCCTGGGCGCTGGAGCGTGCCTGGCGCAAGGATCAGATTTTCGAGGCGTATCTGAACCTCGCCGGGTTTCGCGGCGAGGCGCAGGGGATTGGCGCCGCCGCGCTCGGGCTGTTCGGCAAAACACCCGATGCGCTGTCACGCGATGATTCGCTGTTGCTGGCTGCGCTGCTACCCAATCCACAGGCACGCCCCGATCAGGTGGCGCGTCGGGCATGTGCACTGGCGCAGCAACGCGACTGCACGCGTTTCGACGGCGCTGCCTTTTCGATGCTCGGCCCGGCGCGCAGCCTGGCGCTCGATCCCGGCCTCGCCCCCCATCTCGCCGGGCGATTGCTCACCAAACCCGGCGTGAAGGTGACAACGACGATCGACGCCCAGACCCAGCGGATCGCCATAGCCGCGCTGGTGCGCCAGTTGCGCGGCCTTGGCGGGGCACGCGCGCGTGATGGCGCCGTGATCGTGGTGGATAATGAAAGGGGCGATGTGCTCGCTTATGTCGGCGGGGTTGGCGGGGCATCGACTGCAGCGGCGGTCGATGGCGCGGCGAGTTACCGCCAGGCCGGATCGACGCTTAAGCCGTTCCTTTATGCTCAGGCAATCGAGAAGGGCTATCTCACCGCTGCGTCGATCCTCGATGATTCGCCCGTTCAGCTCGACACCGCATCGGGGCTGTATGTGCCGCAAAATTATGATCGCGATTTCAAGGGGCTGGTGTCAGCCCGTAGCGCGCTTGCGGGGTCGCTGAATGTGCCCGCGGTGCGTACCTTGCTGCTGGTCGGCGTCGAATCGTTCCGCGACCGGCTATGGGATACCGGCTTTCGCGGACTGACCGAAGACGGCCAATATTACGGCTTCTCGCTCGCGCTGGGATCGGCCGAAGTGACGTTGCTTGAGCAGGTCGCCGCCTATCGCTCTTTGGCGCTGGGGGGGCGATGGTCGCCGCTGCGGCTGACACCAACCGACAAACCCGAAGCCCCCCGCGCCATCACATCCCCGGCGGCGGCGTGGATCGTCAGCGACATGATTGCCGATCCTAATGCGCGCGCGGGCACCTTCGGGCTGGACAGCGCCTTGCGGCTGCCGTTCTGGGCAGCGGTGAAGACGGGCACCTCAAAGGGCCTGCGTGACAATTGGTGCATCGGCTATTCGGATCGCTTCACGGTTGGCGTCTGGGTCGGCAATCTCGAAGGCGATCCAATGCGCGCGGTGTCTGGCACCAGCGGGGCCGCGCCCGTGTGGCGCGATATCATGTTGGCGATCAATTCCGCAGGGGCGGGGCGGCCAAACCCGCCGCCGCGCGGCGTTGAGACCCGCCAGATCAGCTTTGCAAGCGCGATCGAACAGCCTCGCCGGGAATACTTCCTCACAGGTACTGCGCAAACGCAGATTGCCGGTGCACCCGACAGCGCCCGCCGCCCGCGCATCACCAACCCGGTATCGGGCAGCGTCTATGCGCTCGATCCCGATATTCCGATGGATCGGCAACGTCTCGCCATCGGCGTCTCGGGGGCAGCGGCGAGCCACCGGATCGAACTCGACGCGCGCGATCTGGGTGCGGCGGATGCAAAGCCGCTTGTGCTTGCGGCACCGGGCAAGCACCGGCTGCGGTTGATCGATCTGGGTGGCAAGGTGGTCGATCAGGTGATCTTCACGGTTCGCTAGTCACATGAAAAGACCGGCCCGGGCAGCAACCCGGACCGGCCAGTTCAGATCAATATGTCGAGGCTTTAGAAGAAAAAGCCGCGATAGACGTCGAGGACGATGCCACGACGCGTGTCGACCAGCAGCACATCGTCATAATGACGCACCCAGCGGGCATAGCCACGGGCAGGTGGCAGGCGATAGCGCCATGGATCGGCGATGAAATAGCGCGAGCCATAAAAGGCAGGCGCGATCCGCACGCCGGCGCGGAAGTTGTTGTAGCGGAACGGCGCCCGCCAATCGCCACGACGATAATAGTCGCGATGATCGTTGCGATAACCGCGCCAGTCGTTGCGGCCCCAGGCACGATCACGATCGAACCGGTCCTCGCGCAATTCCTGCCGCGCTTCGCGCACATCGCGCTGTTCACGACGAATATCGCGCTGGTCGCCATAACGATAGGCACGATTAAGGTCGCGCTGCTCGTCGCGAAGATCCTGCCGTGATTCGCGAACTTCGCGCTGCGATTGTGCGCTGGCCGCCACTGGCAGCATAGTTGCGGCCATCAAACCCATGATGATCAATTTACGCATGATGCTTCTCCATTCTTCGTACCAGACATAACGCCCAGGATTTGCCCGAGTCGCGCTGAACGATCCTCGAACGTGATTGTCAGCAAATCGACAGGGTCGTTAACCGGATCAGGGCTGGTCGCGGGTGCCGCCGCCCTGACCCTGACCCTGCGGCCCCTGCCCGGACCCGACCGAACCGATGTTGCCGAACAGATCCTGGAAGAAGGTGCGGCTACGACCCAATGTCGGCGTCGTCTTGCCGTAAGGATTAATCGACGCGACCTGCTCGACCCCGGTGCGATCGACTGCAGATACCACACCCTTGTCGTCGAAGCGGACACGCAGCACCATCTGATCCCGAACCTTGGGATTGTTATAGGCGTAGAATTTGGTGTCCCGCGAGACATAATACCATTCACGCTCATCGAACGTGCTGGTAAAAGTCGGTTTGCCAAGGACTTGCGCGACCGATGCGCGTGTATCCACCCCCGGCTGGACCGAGTTGACCAGATCGACATCGACAACATAGCCCTGATGGCCCTTCAGCCGGGCGCAGCCTGACAGCGAAACGCCAGCGACGCTGATCAGCAGCAACATTCCCATGCGGGCGGACAAAAGCTTCATTCGACTCTCCCAGACGGGCTACGCTTACAAAGGCGGGCAATCGACAACGCATTGCATCACACCGAATGAACCTCAATATGCCGGGGGACGCCAGCAAACAAGGCGCACCGTAACGTTGCGGCGAAAGATGGGAAGCTGATGGGATTGATTGACAGAATTTTCGGTGAAAAGCAGCCACCGGCCACGGCGCCGTTATACGATGCCATCATTGCCGAAGGCCGCGCCGAGCACTGGTATATCGACGGTGCTGTCCCCGATACGATGGACGGCCGGTTCGATATGATCGCGGCGATCCTGGCGTTCGTGCTGCTGCGTCTGGAGACCGATTCGACCGCCGCCGAGCCCAGTGCCCGTCTGACCGAACAGTTTATCACCGACATGGACAACCAGCTCCGCCAGAGCGGGGTGGGCGATGTCGGCATCGGCAAGTATGTCGGCCAGATGATGAGCATGCTGGGCGGCCGGCTGGGTGCCTATCGCGACGGGCTGGCGGCGGGCGATCTGCTGCCAGCGATCAAACGCAACCTGTACCGGGGCGATGATCCGGGCATGGCCGCGCTTGACCATAGCATTGGCCGGTTGCTGGCACTGCGTGACACGCTGGCCGCGCTCGACACGGCGGCAATCTTGCGCGGGCAGCTGCGATGACGACACCCGAATTTTCTCGGACCGAACGGGTCGACACGATCGGCGAGGCGCCGCGCACGGTCCACATCGCGGCAGAGCCCGGCGAGCGAGCGGCGCTTGCCGAGCGATTTGCCCTGATCGCGATCGAGGAACTGCGCGCCGACTTTACGGTGCAGCGTGATGAGATCGGCATCGTTACGCGCGGGCGGATCATCGCCCATGTCACCCAGCCTTGCGTCGTGACCGGGGAACCGGTGCCAGCAAGGATCGATGAAAGCGTGGCGCTGCGCTTTGTCGATGATGACGACGAACCCGCGCGTGACGAGATCGAGCTTACCGCAGATGCACTCGACATCATTCCATATGAAAACGGGGAGATCGATCTGGGCGAAGCCGCAGCTGAAACGATGGCGCTCGCGCTCGAACCCTTTCCCCGAAGTGCCGATGCTGAAGCCACGCTGCGCGCGTCGGGCGTCCTGCAGGAGGATCAGGTGGGGCCATTTAGTGCACTTGCGGCGCTGAAAGCCAAGCTGGGCGGTTCGCCGTCGTGATTACCTAATCGCTTTCGTCTGGCCCCAGCGACGGATCAAGATCTCGTGGGCGCACGAACCGCGATAGCGTGGCGGGCAGCGCGGGGAATTCCGCCCAAGTCGCACAATCCACCTGCAGTTCGGCAAGGCTGGCCGTCGGGAACTTGATCTCCACTGCGTCACGCAGAGAGGGTTGGGCGTCTTGGGCATCCGCCCCTACTGGCACCAGCATCAGCACCAAATCCTCAAGACCTGGGTTATGCCCCACCAGCAGGACGTTATTGGCCGAATCGGGTAACGCCGCGACCAGCTCCAGCAGCGTTGCCGCCGAAGCGAGGTAGATTCGCCGTTCCCATTCGGGCGACACCGCCAGCGTGTAATTTGACGCCAGACAGTCGAGCGTTTGCGTCACCCGCACGGCTGGTGACGCAAGGATATAATCGTAAACCAGCCCATGATCAGCAAGATACTGGCCGATCTGCGCAGCCCCGCGCTTACCGCGCGCATTCAACGCCCGATCGAAATCGCGCGCGACGGGATCATCCCACCCCGATTTGGCATGCCTGAGCAGCGTCAGCGTCTTCATGCCCCCCTCCGTCTCAGGCGCTCGTTACGCCCTCATGCCTCAGCGACGCGACGGATGAAAGACGCTGTGTGACTCGATCAATCGCCTCGTCGAGCGTCACCCGTGCAATTGGTACCCCAGCCGGAAAAGCACTCAACAAGCGCGACGGCATGGCCGCCGACAGCAGCACGAACGAACCGCGGTCATCCGCCCGTCTGATCAGCCGCCCGAACGCCTGTGCCAGCCGCGCGCGCACCAGCCGGTCGTCATAGGCCGCCCCGCCGCCCGCCAGACGCCGCGCGGCATGCAGCACGCTTGGCTTGGCCCAGGGCACCCCCTCCATCACCACCAAGCGCAGCGAATGGCCGGGAACATCCACCCCGTCGCGCAACGCATCGGTGCCGAGCAATGAGGCACGGGCATCATCGCGAAAAATGTCGACCAGTGTGCCGGTATCGATCGGATCGACATGCTGGGCATGGAGCGCCAGTCCCTCGCGTGCGAGCCGATCGGCAATGCGTGCGTGGACGACCCGTAACCGTCGAATCGCGGTGAACAGACCCAGCGTCCCGCCGCCTGCCGCCGCAATCAGCCGGGCATAAGCATTGGCGAGTGCCCCCATGTCGCCGCGCTTCACATCGGTGACGATCAGCACTTCGGCTGCCGATGCGTAATCGAACGGGCTCGGTGCTTCGAAATGAGTGGCTGGCCGGGAAAGGTGCAGTGCCCCTGTCCGTGCTTCGGCCACCGCCCAGCCCTCGTGGCGGTCAGCACCGCCGCCGGTCAGTGTTGCCGACGTCACCAGCGCGCCTTGGGCGGGTTTCAGCACGATTTCGGCAAAGGGACGGGTGGGATCGAGCCAGCGGCGATGCACGCCGACATCATATTCGCGTCCCTCGACGCGCTCGACCGCAAGCCAGTCGACGAAATCGGGATCGGCCGGGCCGCCGATCCGGGCGAGCAGCGCCAGCCAGGCCGCAACCGTGTCGACCCGCCAGCCAAGCGAGGCAATCGCGCCCTCGATCCGCGCGCGGGCCGGGCCATCCATCCAGTCGGGTGCATCCTCAAGCACCGCCTCGAGCCGCCGGCCGAGTGCCACCAGCGGGCGATAAAGCGAATCGAGTGCCTGGGTCGCCTCCCCCGCCGCCTCGATCAGCGCGGCATCGGGTTCGGCCAGCTCGGTTTCCAAGCCATAGCCTGCATCCTCGGTACTGTCGTCACGCGCATAAACGAGCCCGCGTACCGCCGCGAGCAATGCCTCGATCGCGCCGAAGGGTTGCCCTTCGTTCAGCCGCCCGATCCAGCCATCAGCGGGCAAAGCGCGCGCCGCATCGCCTGCCTCGGTAATCGCCCGCGCGCCCGCCTCGTCATAGCTCGCCACGTCGGACAAGCGCGCCGCCAGCCCGCGCCGTCGTCCGCGCCCGGTTGTTTCCGGCCCAATCACCCATCGGCGAAGCTCGATTGTCTCCTGACCCGTCAGCGCGGTGGCGAACATCGAATCGGCGGCGTCGAACAGATGATGGCCTTCGTCGAACACATAGTGCGATGGCCGGGTCGCGGTTTCGCGGCCGCGCGCGGCGTTCACCATCACCAGCGCGTGATTGGCGATAACGATATCGGCATCAGCACTCGCCCGGGCCGCCCGCTCGATGAAGCATTTGCGGTAATGCGGGCAGCCGGCATAAACGCACTCGCCGCGCCGGTCAGTGAGCGCGGTCGGGCCATTGCGGCGAAACAGCGTCGGCAGCCAGCCCGGCAGATCCCCACCGATCATGTCGCCATCGACGGTATAGGCGGCCCAGCGCGCGACGAGTTGCGCCAGCACCGCCGCCCGGCCCTGAAAGCCGCCTTGCAGCGCATCCTCCAGATTGAGCAGGCAGGCGTAATTCTCCCGCCCTTTTCGCGTTACCACCTTCGCCTTGCGCACTGCCGCATCAGGGAACAGCCGTGCGCTTTCATGGGAAAGTTGGCGCTGCAGCGTCTTGGTGAAGGTCGACACCCATACCGCCCCGCCAGCCTGTTCCGCCCAGAGCGAAGCGGGCGCGAGGTAGCCAAGCGTCTTGCCGATCCCGGTCCCTGCTTCAGCCAGCACCAGATTGGGTGCATCGCGCGCCATGCGGGGCGCGAAGGCCTGCGCCGCCGCATCGGCAAAGGCGCGTTGGCCGGGGCGTTGCTCCGCCGCGCTGCCCGTCAGCGCTGTGAGCCGCGCTTGCGTATCGACTGGATCAATCGTGATGCTTCGCGGGGCGGGGCGGGGTGCGCCCTCAGTCCATTCGGGCAATTTGGAAAACAACCAGCGCTCGGCCGTTTCCGGCTTGGCAATCTTGTCCGTCAGCAAAGGCACCCATGGCCAACGCAATCGAGCCAGTGCTTGAAGCGCTGTCCACGCCCCCTCGCGCTCGGGCCAGTCGCCTGCCGTCTGCGCAATCAGCGCCGCCGCTGCCGTTGCGAGGAACGGCGCGATTTCGTCGTCGCGCCCCGGTTCGCTCAGCCCCGCTGCGCGAGCGAGGCCGCGCGGCGTGGGCACCATGAAGCGCGCCGGATGCAGGAACGCGAACAGTTCAAGCAGATCGAGCCCCGACAATTCGGCATAACCAAGCCGTTGCCCGATCAGCGCAGCGTTGAGCACGATCACCGGCGTATCCGCCGCAATCCGCATCGCCTCGCCCCGCCCGACCTGCCGGGTCTGGCCATCCCGCGCAATCCAGATCCCACCATGGCTTGCGTGGAGCGCGGGATAAGGCAAAGAAGCGATCATCCCCATCAGCTTTGCCGATACCGGAACGAAAGGGCAACTTGTGACTGAACTGCGCGCCGCTGCACTCGCTTCAAAGGCCTGGCCTTATGAAGAGGCGCGCAAGCTGCTGAAACGCTACCCGGATGGCAAGCCAGATGGCGCCGCGATCATTTTCGAAACCGGCTATGGTCCGTCGGGCCTGCCGCATATCGGCACCTTCAACGAAGTGCTGCGCACGACGATGGTGCGCCACGCATTTCAGGCGATGTCGGACGCGCCGACGCGGCTGATCGAATTTTCTGATGACATGGATGGCTTGCGTAAAGTGCCGGACAATGTCCCCAACCAGGTGATGCTGACCGAGCATCTCGGCAAGCCGCTCAGCCGCATCCCCGATCCGTTCGGCAAGTTCGAGAGCTTTGCCGCGCACAACAATGCTATGCTGCGCGATTTCCTCGATCGTTTCGGTTTCGAATACGAGTTCATCTCGTCGGCGTCGCAATACGAAGCCGGGGTGTTCGACGAGGCGCTAAAGGGCGTGTTGCGACATTATGACGCGATCATGGGCGTCATGCTGCCGACGCTTCGCAAGGAACGCGCCGCGACCTATTCGCCGGTGTTGCCGATCAGCCCGAAGACGGGTGTGGTGCTGCAGGTGCCGGTCGAGGTGATCGACGCTGATGCCGGGCTGATCCGCTTTACCGATGCCGATGGGGAAGTCCTGACGCAAAGCGTGCTCGGCGGGCAGGCCAAGCTGCAATGGAAGGTCGATTGGGCAATGCGCTGGGTCGCGCTTGGCGTCGATTATGAAATGTACGGCAAGGACCTGATCGACAGCGGCATCCAGTCGGGCAAGATCGCCCGGGTGCTCGGCGGTCGCCCGCCCGAGGGGCTGATTTACGAGATGTTCCTCGACGAAAAGGGCGAGAAAATCTCCAAGTCCAAGGGCAATGGCCTGACCTTGGAGCAATGGCTCGATTATGGCACGCAGGAGAGTCTGGCGTTCTTCGCCTATCGTGAGCCCAAAAAGGCCAAGCAGCTTCACATCGGCGTCATCCCGCGCGCGGTGGACGAGTATTTCCAGTTCCGTGGCAATTATGCCGATCAGCCGGTGGAACAGAAGCTCGGCAATCCGGCGCATCATATCCATGACGGGGAGGTGCCCGGCACCAATCCGCCGGTGACCTTCGGCTTGCTGCTCAACCTGGTCGGCGTGCTCGGCGCGGGCGCAACGGCGGAGCAGGTGCGCGGTTATCTGAGCAATTATGTCGAGGGAGATATCCCAGCCGAACTCGATGCGCTGATCGGCCATGCGCTGGCGTACAATCGCGATTTCGTCGCGCCGACCCTGGTGCGGCGCAAGCCGGCAGGGGTGGAAATCGCCGCGCTCGAACGGCTCGATCGAGAGCTGGCGCCGCTCCCCGCCGACACATCGGCGGTCGATCTGCAGAACATCGTCTACGCCATCGGCAACGAAGGCGGGTTCGACAATCTGCGTGACTGGTTCGGCGCCCTGTACGAAACCCTGCTCGGATCGAGCCAGGGCCCGCGCATGGGCAGTTTTATCGCACTCTACGGCATCGAGAACAGCCGCAACCTAATCGCCGAGGCGCTTGGCCGCGCGTGATCAATGCGTCGGCTCGGGATCGGCCTTGGCACTGCCATAGCCGGTCCTGAGCGCAAGCGCCTCCATTGTCATGCTCTGGACAACAATGGAGAAAATCACGACCCCCAGCGTCGCTGCAAAAATCGCCTGGCGTTCGGGAATATCGGGCAACGACAGCACCATTGCCACTGACAGCCCGCCGCGGACCCCGGCCCAGGTAAGGACGTTATAAAATTTCAGCGGTATCTTGTTGCCCACTGCCAGCAGCATGACCCCTAGCGACGATACCGCAATCCAGCGGGCTGCCAGCACCATTGCCGCACCCGCCGCCATCAACAGCAGCGCCAGCGGCGACAAGCTAAGCGCAATTGCTTTGATGCCGACAAGGAAAAACAGCACAGCGTTCATGCCTTCATCAACAATGTGCCAGAATACGTGGACATATTCCTTGGCATGGGGTGCCAGCGCCTGCCGCGCCCATTGCGATGCCATCACGAGCCCGGCAGCCACCACGCCCAACGGGCCGGACAATTCGAAATGCAGCGCAACCGCATAAACGATGGTTGCCGTGGCGATCGTAATCATCGTTTCGGTGATCCAATCGTTGACGGCGTAGAGCACCACAACGGCCACCACCGCCACCGCCAGCCCCAGCGCGATGCCGCCAAACGCCTCAATCGCGGCATGCTGAGCGATGACAGAGAAATCGGTATGGCCGCCGCCGACTGCAGTCTGGCCAATCGCATAGGCCAGCAATGCCTTGAACAGGACAACCGCAACACCGTCGTTAAACAGCGCTTCCCCCTCCAGCGTTGCTTGCAAATGGGGTTCCAGATCGGTGCGTTTGGTCATCGCGAGCACCGCGATCGGATCGGTTGGGCTGATCAGCGCGCCGAACACGAGCGCCCAGCTGACCGGCATGGCGATCCCCAGCGCGTGGCACAGCGCCCAAAATGCGGCGGCAATCAGGGAGGCAGTGATGACCGTGCCGAACAGCGCCAGCATGGCGACGGCCCAGCCTCGTCGGATCATGGCATCCAGATTGACGTTCATTGCGCCCGCAAACAACAAATAGCAGAGCAGGAAATTGAGCACGAGTGCGGGATAATCGATCTGGCGTTCAAGCAGGCGGAACACCGCCCCCGCGCCGAGCCCGGGACTGAACATATCGGTGAGCGCGATGGCGCCGCTAACGGCAAGCCCCACAATCAACAGGCCGACGGCGACCGGCAACTTCAACGTATTGGCATTGATCCAGCATGCCACCGTTGTTGCTGCGAGAATGAGCGCCGCCATCTCGAACAGATTGAATGTCATCTTTGCCCCCCGACTGACGCCCACGATTCGTTAACCATTGTACCCGCTGGCGGACGGGTGGCCAGCTAAACTTGGCGCTTCCCATTCTCCCTCGCGGGCTTTCTTACGCCACGCTATGCCGTTGACCTGATTTGCGCCCTAGCTGCAAAGGACTAACCCGATGCGCCGTTTCTTTTCCCCCAACCAGCTGGCCCATGCGCCGCTGCAGGAGCTGCATAATGGCGGGTTCACCGCCTATGCCGAAAGCCCGGCGCGGGGCGAGGCGATGGCGACGGCGCTGGGTGGCCTGGAAGAACCCGACGATCGCGGCGACGCGGCGATCCGGGCGGTGCACGGCGCGGACTATCTCGATTTCCTGCAGACCGCGCCTGCCAAATGGGCGGCGGCGGGGCGGCCGGGGGATGTGATGGGCTATGTGTGGCCGGTGGTCGGCAGGCGGCCGCTGACGCTCAACCGGATCGATGCGCTGGTGGGGCAGTATAGCTTCGATGCCTCGACCCCGCTGACTGCTGACACCTATCAATCGGCCTATTGGAGTACCCAGTCCGCGCTGGCGGCGCTGGCGGCGGTGCAAGGTGGCGACCGCGCGGCATTCGCGCTGTGCCGGCCGCCAGGGCATCATGCTGGGGCGGATTATCTCGGCGGCTATTGCTACCTCAACTCCGCCGCGATCACGGCACAGGCGGCGCGTGATGGGGGCGCGGGCCGGGTCGCCATCCTCGACATCGATTATCACCACGGCAACGGCACGCAGGACATTTTCTACGATCGCGGCGATGTGTTCTATGCAAGCCTCCATGCCGATCCGGCGACTGATTATCCATTCTACTGGGGCCATGCCGATGAACGCGGTGATGGCGACGGGCTGGCGGCCAACCTCAACCTGCCGCTGCCGCAGGGGACGACGATGGCCGGATTCCGCGTGGCGCAAACCACTGCGCTCGATGCCATCGCCAGTTTTGCCCCCGATCTGCTCGTTGTCAGCTTCGGGGCGGATACCTGGGAGGGTGACCCGATCAGCCATCTGAAACTCGCCACCGCCGATTATGCTGTCCTCGCCGCCGATATCGCCGCGCGCGGTTGGCCAACGGTGATCCTGATGGAGGGCGGCTATGCGGTCGATGCGCTCGGCAACAACGTGATCAGTTTTCTGAGCGGTTTTTAGGGCCGGTCGGTCGCATCGATCGGCGGCATGCCGACCATCGATTTCGCGACCGCCTCCACCTTTTCCATCACCCGCAGGATGTTGCCGCGTGCCAGCCCTGCGAGATCGGCATCGCTCCACCCGCGGCGGGCGAGTTCGGCGAAGAGCGCCGGGTAGCCGTCGACCCCGGTCATGTCGCGTGGGGACGTGCCGTTGATGCCGTCATAATCGCTGCCGATGCCGACGCTCGCCTTGCCCGCCAGCTTGGCGATGTGATCGACATGATCGGCGATCGTTGCCGAGGTAACGATTGGTTCGGGATGAGTCGCTTCCCATGCCAGCACGGGTGCGGTCGCATTGGGGCCATAGACCTCCGCCGATGCGCCGACCGATTTGGCGTAATCGCTGCGGGCCTTGTCCCAGTCTCGCCACGCCTGCGAGACGAAGCTGGGGTAGAAATTGACCATCACGACCCCGCCATTCTTGCCGATCGCGGTGAGCAGTTCATCGGGAATGTTGCGCGGTGCATTGTCGAGCGCGCGCACCACCGAATGCGAAGCAATGACCGGGGCCTTGGTCACTTCCAGCACCGCCGCCAGCGTCGCATCGGAGACATGGCTGATATCGACCATCATCCCGATTCGGTTCATCTCGGCCACCACCTGCTTGCCGAACGCGCTTAGTCCGCCAGAGCGCGGATCGTCGGTCGAGGCATCGGCCCAAGGCAGGCTGAGTGTGTGGGTGAGCGTCATGTAGCGCACGCCGAGATCATGATAGCGCCGCAGCACCGAGAGCCGCCCGTCAATCTGGTGGCCGCCCTCCACCCCCATCAGCGAGGCGATCTTGCCTGCCTTTTCGATCCGGCGGATATCGGCGGCAGTCCCTGCCATCTCGAACGCGCCCGGATTGGCGGCGACGAAGCGTTTGACGATGTCGATCTCCTCCAGCGTCATCTCCACCGCGCGCGGCCCGAGATTATCTGCGGTAATCCACACCGACCAGAATTGCGCGCCGACATGGCCCTTGCGGAGGCGCGGAATATCCGTCTGCAGCGGGAAGGGCAGTTTCGACGTGTCCTTGGTGAGATCGACCGATTCCACCTTGGCGGCGTATTTGGTGCGGATTTCCCAGGGCAGATCATTATGCCCGTCGATCACCGGATTGGCGGTGAGCAGCTTTTCGATGCGGGCAGCGGTGGCGGGATCGGCGGGCGGGGGTGCGGGCGTTGCCGCCGCTTGCGCGAGCATCAGCAGTGAACACATCAGCATATCATTCATCCCCCTGATCGGTGGTTCGGGTGGTGACCGCCGAACGTGCGCGCGTATCGACCGCCAGCGTAAAGACATCTGGCCGGGCATAATGGCCACTGACGTCGAGATCATAGCGCCCGCGCACGATATCGATCGGATCGATATCGGCAACCAGCACCGCCTCCGCGCCATCAACCGGTCCGGCGAGCACATCCCCCATCGGCCCCATAATCACGCTGCCACCGCGGATCAGCACGGTGGCGGGGTCATTGCCCTGGATGCAGTCATAATCGGCGGGCGCATCGGCGCGGGTCATGTACTGACAGGCGCTCAGCACGAAGCAGCGGCCCTCATAGGCGATGTGGCGCATCGTCGTCTGCCAGATATCGCGATCATCGACTGTCGGCGCGCAGTAATATTCCACCCCGCCCGCATAATAATGCTGGCGGAGTGCGGGCATGTAATTCTCCCAGCAGATCGCCGCTGCGACCTTGCCAATGGGCGTATCGGCCACCTGAAGCGTCGAGCCATCACCCTGCCCCCAGATCAGCCGCTCGCTGGCGGTTGGCATCAGCTTGCGGTGGCGGGCGAGCAGCGTGCCATCGGGGCCGAAGGTGAGCGCGGTGCAGTAAAGCGTGGAGCCCGCGCGCTCGATAACGCCGACGACCAGCGTTGCGTTGGCGCTGGCCGCCATCTCCGCCATGCGCGTGACTTCGGGGCCGGGGACCTCGATCGCCGATTGCCAGTAGCGCGCGAAATCATCGCGCCCGGCGGGGGTGCGCGACCCCACCCGCGCCCCGAAATCGAGCCCCTTGGGATAGCCGCCGACATAGGCTTCGGGGAACACCGCCAGCTCGACCTGCTGCGCGCGTATCGTGTCGACATGCGCGGCCATGCGATCGAGCGTGGCGGGGGTGTCGAACAGGGTGGAGCCCGCCTGAACGACGGCGATGCGGTGCTTTTCAGTCAAGACAGGTCACTCCATCGCGCGGCCCGGCGCCTGCAAAGTTGCGGAAGTTGCTGGTTGCCATTGCTTTCGTTGCGGGTGCCGCAAATTCGCGCGTTTGCTGGGGGAGCGACGGGCCAGCCATAGCGAGCAGGATCGGATACCGAATCGAACGTCCCTTCGCGAAAGGTGATGAAAGTGATGACCTATTCTAAAAAACCGGCGCGGCACTGGCCGGCGCCAATCGACACCGCACGGGTGAATGGATGGCAGATGAATCCCAACATTTACAGGGGGAGTTGGAGCGCTGCGGGCGACAGCGGTTGGCACTCTCCGCGCTTCGTCACCCCGGCCTTGTGCCGGGGCCCATCTCAACCCTGGCGAGCACCAATCAGCTTTAGCGCACCCTCCAGTCGCCCGGTGGACCCCGGCACAAGGCCGGGGTGACGTTGGGGTCCAATCAGGTTTCAGCTACTTGCAGACGTTTACCACTTCAACGATTATCCGGTCATGAGCGACGACAACTTGAACTGGCTTACTTCTTGGTATCTCGCGGAATGTAACGACGACTGGGAGCATTCTTACGGCGTCAAGATTGACACGCTGGATAATCCCGGTTGGACAGTAGCGATTGATCTGCAGGAAACGAATCTCGAAGGAAGGGCCTTTGAGAGCGTAACCGTAGGGGAGCCTGCCGACGATCTGGACGAATGGAAGCGATTGGGTAGCTGGTGGGTTGCCGACGTAAATGACAATGTCTTCAAGGCAGCATGTGGCCCACTCGATCTCGGCAGTGTGATCGGCGTATTTCGGCGCTGGGTAGAACAGGCGGACGGCAGCTAGGCATCATTATCTGCCATTCACTGACCGTTCCGATCAGACCCCAGCCCAGCGCAAACCATGAGCGAGCTGCTCGGCGCTATAGTCGACTTGCAGCACACGCCGACCGGTAACGGACGTCGCAGCGGCCGATGCGTGCAGGATTGGTGTGCGATACACCCACACATCGCCTCGATCGGCGAGGCAGGCATGCGTTCCGCACCTCACCACCAATGCCGGTACTTCCGATTCGGGAACACGACCAAATCGATGCGACCCCGGGGCGATCAACAAAGGCGCATTGTCGGCAGGCACCGGATCGAGGTGGATACGAAGCGTCACCATCTGCTCAATGACCGCAAAGGGTGGCTCGACATGGTGCACGCCCGCCTTGATCGACCAAGGCCCATAGCCCGCGACATCGACGCGTTCCTTGACCGCGATCGTCCGATCCTGATGCCAGCCTAGCGCCCAATTGGTCGCAGCGGTCTTGTCGAACAGGATTGCCCTTATCGCATGAGCATCACTCCCCAACATTTGGGCAGTGAGCGAACCGATCGGACCGGTCACATCCAGCAGCGCACTCAAACCGGCTCGGTTATAAAGGCGTGCGCCAGCCAGATCGGGTGGTACATCCGCCAATTCGGCTTCGAGTGCCGACAGAATCGAAAGGGCGGCCCCGGCATGCAGGACCGCCCCGTCCTTATCAAAGTCGAGCTGATCGGTGACCACCGTCATCCCGCAGACTGGCCTCAAAGCTTCTCAGTAAGCTCCGGCACCAGCTTGAACAGATCGCCGACCAGGCCGATATCCGCCACCTGGAAGATCGGGGCGTCTTCGTCCTTGTTGATCGCGATGATGACCTTCGAGTCCTTCATGCCCGCGAGATGCTGGATCGCGCCCGAGATGCCGACCGCGATGTACACTTCGGGGGCGACGATCTTGCCGGTTTGGCCGACCTGATAGTCGTTGGGGACGTAACCTGCGTCCACCGCTGCGCGGCTCGCGCCGACGCCTGCGCCGAGCTTGTCGGCAAGGGGTTCGATGATGCTCGTGAAATTCTCGGCATTCTGCAGTGCCCGCCCGCCCGATACGATGATCTTCGCGCTCGTGAGTTCGGGGCGTTCGGAAGCGGCGATCTCGGACGAGACGAAGGTGGAGACACCCTTTTCGCCGGTCGAGCCGATCGCTTCGATCGTCGCCGAACCACCTTCGGTCGCGGCCTTGGCGAAGGCGGTGCCGCGCACCGTCACTACCAGCTTGGCGTCCGACGACTTGACCGTGGCGATCGCGTTGCCCGCATAGATCGGGCGGGTGAAGGTATTGTCGCCCTCAACCGACAGGATGTCGCTGATCTGCATGACATCGAGCAGGGCCGCCACGCGCGGGGCAATGTTCTTGCCGGTCGAGGTGGAGGGCACGACGAACGCATCGTGATGGCCCATCAGCTCGGCGACGAGGGGCGCGACATTCTCGGCCAGTGCATGCGCATAGGCGGCGTCATCAGCGACATGGACCTTGCCCACGCCGGCGATCTTGGCGGCTTGTTCTGCAACAGAACCGACGCCTTGTCCTGCAACGAGCAGGTGCACGTCGCCCATCTGGCTCGCGGCGGTGACCGTTGCGAGCGTGGCATCCTTGACGACCGCGCCGTCATGCTCGACCCAAACCAGCGTCTTCATGCAACAACTCCCAATGTCTTCAGCTTGCCGATCAGCTCATCTACGTCCGCTACCTTGACGCCAGCACTACGCTTGGCGGGTTCCTCGACCTTCAGCGTCGTGATGCGCGGGGCGATATCGACGCCGTAATCAGCCGCGGTCTTCTGCGCGAGCGGCTTCGACTTGGCCTTCATGATGTTGGGCAGCGATGCATAGCGCGGCTCGTTCAGGCGCAGATCAGTGGTGACGATCGCGGGGAGCTTGAGATCGACGGTTTCGGAGCCACCGTCGATTTCGCGCGTCACCTTGACGGTATCGCCGCTGACCTCGACCGCGCTCGCAAAGGTGCCCTGGCCCCAGCCGGTGAGCGCGGCGAGCATCTGGCCGGTCTGGTTGTTATCGTCATCGATCGCCTGCTTACCGAGGATGATCAGCCCGGGCTGTTCCTCATCGGCAATTGCCTTGAGCAGCTTGGCGATGCCCAGCGGCTCGACCCGGTCTTCGGTGACGATCAGGATCGCGCGGTCAGCGCCCATCGCCAGCGCGGTGCGGAGCGTTTCCTGCGCCTTGGCCTCACCGATCGAGACGGCGACGATTTCCGTCGCGACGCCCTTTTCCTTCAGGCGGATCGCCTCTTCCACCGCGATCTCGTCAAACGGATTCATGCTCATCTTGACGTTGGCCAGATCGATGCCCGACCCATCCGCCTTGACGCGGGGCTTTACGTTATAGTCAAGCACGCGCTTGACGGGGACCAGTATCTTCATTCGCATACTCTCCAATGCACGTCGCCGGATTCCCGGCAAGCAACAGCGTCAATTAGTTTGCCAGTTCAAGTCGCCGTTCGATCCGGTCGAGGCGTTCGCTGACATGGTCGATCGCGACTTGCTGAGCCGCGTCGGCCGCCGAAAAATGGGCCAGATGCTGGATAATCGATGCTTGCCCGCTTTCGAGGTTGGCGACCCGCGTTTTCAGATCGCGCAATTCGCGCTCGATACGATCAAGCGACGCCTGAAAGCGCTTCATATGCTCGAGCAGCAGGTTTTCGACATTCTCCGTCATGCTGACCCTCTTACGCCGCCGCTTTCACCTCGGCGACGATTTTCCGTGCGGCATCGCCCAGATCATTGGCGGGGACGATGGCGAGGCCCGAATTGGCGAGGATATCCTTGCCCGCCTGCACATTGGTACCTTCCAACCGAACGACCAGAGGCACCGACAGGTTCACTTCCTTTGCCGCGGCGACGATCCCCTCGGCGATGACATCGCATTTCATGATGCCGCCGAAAATGTTGACGAGGATGCCCTTCACGTTCGGATCGGCGAGGATGATCTTGAACGCCGCCGTCACCTTTTCCTTGTTGGCGCCGCCGCCCACGTCGAGGAAATTGGCGGGGAACATGCCGTTCAGCTTGATGATGTCCATCGTCGCCATGGCGAGGCCGGCGCCGTTGACCATGCACCCGATATCACCGTCGAGCTTGATATAGGCGAGATCGTATTTGCTCGCTTCGAGTTCGGCCGGGTCTTCCTCGGTCTCGTCGCGAAGTTCCATCAGGTCCTTGTGGCGGAACAGCGCGTTGGCATCGAAGCCGACCTTGGCATCGAGCACGAGCAGGCGGTTGTCGGTGGTGACGGCGAGCGGGTTGATCTCGATCTGCGCGGCATCGGTGCCGAGAAACGCGTCGTACAGCTTCGACGCGACATTGGCGGCCTGCTTGGCAAGATCACCCTTCAGCCCGAGTGCATCGGCGACGGCGCGGCCATGATGCGGCATGAAGCCGGTCGCAGGATCGACATCGATCGTGTGAATCTTTTCGGGCGTGTCATGCGCGACGGTTTCGATGTCCATTCCGCCTTCGGTGGAGACGACCATGCCGATCCGGCCGCTGGCGCGGTTGACGAGCAAGGCGAGGTAGAATTCCTTGGCGATATCGACGCCGTCGGTCACGTAGAGCCGGTTGACTTGCTTGCCATGCTCGCCGGTCTGGATCGTCACCAGCGTGTTGCCGAGCATGTCGGTGGCTGCCGCGCGGACTTCATCGGCGCTGCGGGCGAGGCGGACGCCGCCCTTGGCTTCGGGGGGCAGCTCGACGAACTTGCCCTTGCCGCGCCCACCGGCATGAATCTGCGCTTTTACGACATAAAGTGGCCCGGGGAGCTTGGCGGCGGCGGCAACGGCTTCGTCGACACTCATTGCGGCAAAACCGGCGGGCACGGGCACGCCAAATTTGGCGAGCAGCTCCTTGGCTTGATATTCATGGATGTTCATGGGGGGCCAGCGCCTTTGCAAGGATCGGGAATGCAGACGCCTTAAGCACAGTGCGACCGCCAAATCCAGATACGCCCCTAAAGATGTATCGGCACGCCCTCGCCTTCGCGCGAAGCGTTCGTTATATCGGCGTTATGTCGATCATTGCCGGTTTCGCGCTGTTCTTTGCGACCATCCTGGGGATGGAGATTTTCGCCTATGTCGTCCATCGCTGGGTGATGCACGGATTCGGCTGGTTTCTGCACGAAAGCCACCACCGCCCGCGCACGGGATTCTGGGAGCTGAACGACTGGTATTTCGTGATTTTCGCGACGCCCTCCATCGTCTTGCTCGTGCTGGGGACGAGTGGCACGACGGGCGATTGGGCGACGTGGATCGGCGCCGGGATTGCGGGCTATGGCGCGATCTATCTCGGCTTTCACGACATCATCGTCCACCGGCGGCTTGAGACCGGCTATGTGCCGCGCTGGAATTACATGAAGCGCATTGTTCAGGCGCACCGGCTGCACCATGTGGTGGAAACCAAGCATGGCACGGTGAGCTTCGGCTTCATTTATGCGCCCAAACCCGAAGTGCTGAAAGCCGAGCTGAAGCGTCGCGAAATGGCGGGCGTGCGGGCGCCCGCGCGCAGTTGATTCGGCGCTATCATCATTGATCGATAATCCCTGGTTCTATGCGCTGGCGGTGCCGGCGGTGATCCTGCTCGGCCTTGCCAAGGGCGGGTTTGCGGGGATGGGCGCGCTTTCGCTCCCGCTGCTCGCGCTCGTCATCTCGCCGGTGCGGGCAGCCGCGATCATGCTGCCGATCCTGATCGTACAGGATGCGGTGAGCATCTGGGCATTTCGCCGCAACTGGGATGGCTATGTGCTCGGCTGGATGGTGCCGGGCGCCGCGTTGGGCATCGCGCTTGGCTATATCTTTGCCGCGCGGGTGTCATCTTTGCCGCGCGGGTGTCGCCCGATGCCGTGCTCGGGATGGTCGGGGCGATTTCGATCCTGTTCGGGCTGTACCGGCTCTGGACCGATCGCGGTGGACGGGTGGCCGCCCCCGCATCGTCGCCCGGCTGGGTGGGGGCGCTGTGCGGCATCGCATCGGGCTTCACCAGCCAGGTGGCACATGCCGGGCAGCCGCCGTTTCAACTCTGGGTGCTGCCGCGCAAGCTTGACCGCGACGTGCTGGTCGGGACGACCGCGATCTTTTTCGGCATCATCAACTGGATCAAAGTGCCCGCCTATGCCGCACTCGGCCAGTTCACCCCCGCCAATCTGGTCACCGCCGGATTGCTGATGCCGCTGGCGATCCTGTCGACCCTGGTCGGCGTCTGGCTGGTGCGGCGCATTTCCCCGGCACGTTTCTATGCCGTGATCTACTGGCTGATGATTCTGGTGGGCATCAAGCTGGTCTGGGATGCGATCGCTTAATCGAACAGGCTGGAGACACTCGACTCGTCGGCGATCCGCTTGATCGCTTCGCCCAGCAAGGGCGCAATCGTCAGCAGGCGGATGCGTTTGGCATCCTTGATCACCTCATGCTGGCCGATCGAATCGGTGATGATCAGTTCGCTGAGCGCCGAGTTTTCGACCCGCGCGACGGCCCCGCCCGACAGCACGCCGTGGGTGCAATAGGCGATCACGTCCTTAGCTCCCGCCGTTTTCAGCGCCGCCGCCGCGTTGCAGAGCGTACCCGCCGAATCGACAATATCGTCGATCAAGATGCAGACGCGCCCTTCGACATCGCCGATGATGTTCATCACCTCGGATTCGCCCGCACGCTCACGGCGCTTGTCGACGATAGCGAGCGGGGCGTTGTTGAGCCGCTTGGCAAGCGCCCGCGCGCGCACCACACCGCCGACATCGGGCGAGACGACCATCAGATTCTGCCCGCCATAGCGCGCCTCGATATCGGCCGACATCACGGGCGCACCGAACAGATTATCGGTCGGGATATCGAAAAAGCCCTGGATCTGCCCGGCATGAAGATCGATCGAGAGCACGCGGTTGGCGCCTGCCACAGTGATAAGATTGGCGACCAGCTTGGCGGAAATCGGCGTACGCGGGCCGGGTTTGCGATCTTGCCGGGCATAGCCGAAATAGGGGATGACTGCGGTGATCCGCCGCGCCGATGCCCGCTTCAGCGCATCGATGCAGATCAGCAATTCCATCAGATTATCGTTCGCGGGATAGCCGGTCGATTGCAGCACGAACACGTCCTCGCCGCGGACATTTTCGTGGATTTCGACGAACACTTCCTCATCGGCGAAGCGGCGCACGCTGGCATCGGTGAGGTTGATGTCGAGATAACCCGCCACGTCACGCGCCAGCAGCAGGTTCGAATTGCCGGTCATCAGTTTCATTAAACGGCCACCCTTCGCTGCACCCCGCCCTCATAATCCGGGGAAGCGTGAACGCAATGCCACGATTGTGTCATAGGCGAATTTAGGCTATAATTCTGGCCAGATTATCGGGGTAATCATGCGCCATATTCCCATTGCCCAATTCAAAGACAAAATGTCCGAAATCATGGCCGCTGCCGAAGGGGGCGAAGACATCATCATCACGCGCCATGGTCGCGACTATATGAAGTTGGTGCCGGTCGCAGCAGACCGGATGGCCCGGCAACGCGCGGCGGTAGACGCGTTGTACAAGCTTGGCCAAGAGATCAAGGCCAGAAATGGCCCAACCACAGCCGAAGAAATCCGGGAGTGGATCAACGAAGGTCGTCGATGATCGTGATTGCCGATGCCTCGTCGGTTGGCACGTTCCTGATTCCTGACGAAAGTGGTGCCTTTGCCGAATTTGCTCGGTTAGTCTGCCGATCCACCCCTATCCATGTGCCGTCCATATGGTCTGCCGAAGTGGCTAATCTGTTGCGTACCGCCTATCGGCGTGGCCGCATCAACGATGCAGAGATGCAGGATGCCGTGGCGATCGCGGAAACGATGTTATCGGCCGTCCAGATTGAGCCGGATCCATCAATTGGTGCCATCCTCGACCATGCCCTGCGGACCGGGTTGAGCGCCTATGATGCAAGCTATGCGTTGCTGGCCGCCCGCCTCAACGCTCCCTTGCTTACCGCCGATGGCCCCCTGCGTCGCGCGGCGCAGACCCTTGGCCTGAAAGTCCTGACACCATGACCGTCACCACCCGTTTCGCCCCGTCGCCCACTGGCACGCTCCATGTCGGCAATATCCGCGCTGCGCTCCACAACTGGCTTTGGGCGCGCAAAAATGGCGGGCGGTTTGTGCTACGGATTGACGATACCGATGCCGAGCGGAGCGAGGAGCGGTTCGTCGAGGCGATCCGTGCTGATCTCGCCTGGCTGGGGCTCGAACCCGATGCCGAGGTGCGCCAGTCGCAGCGGTTTGACCTTTACCAGCGGCATTTTGACGCGCTGCTGGCGGACGGGCGCATCTATCCGGCCTATGAGACCGCGCAGGAACTTGATTTGCGGCGCAAGATCGCAGCCGGGCGTGGGCTGCCACCGGTCTATGACCGTGCCGCACTGGCACTGAGCGATGCCGATCGCGCGAAGCTGGAAAGCGAGGGCGTGCGCCCGCATTACCGCTTCAAGCTCGATCATGATGCGCCGATTACCTGGGACGATCTGGTGCGTGGCCCGCAGAAGTTTGATCCGGCGACGATGAGCGATCCGGTTATCCGTCGGGCGGATGGATCGTGGCTTTATATGTTGCCCTCTGCGATCGATGACGGTGATCTGGGGATCAGCCATGTTGTGCGCGGCGAGGACCATGTTTCAAACACCGCGCTTCAACTGCAGATGTTCGCGGCGATGGGCATGGCGCCGCCGCGCTTCGGCCATGCCGCGTTGCTGGTGGGCAGCGAAGGGAAGCTGTCGAAGCGACTCGGCGCGGTCGGCGTGGCCGAGTTTCGAGCGATGGGAATCGAACCCGAGGCGATCATTGCGTTGCTCGCGCGACTGGGCACCAGCGATCCGGTCGAGCCGCTGGTCGTTCGCACGCCGTTGCTCGAGCGGTTCGACTTTGCGCATTTCGGACGCGCACCGGCGCGGTTCGACGACACCGAACTGCAGGGGCTCAACGCAAAAATCATCCACCAGCTGCCGTTTGCACGCGTTGCCGAACAGCTGCCGTCGGGAATGGATGAGATAGCGTGGGAAGCAATCCGCCCGAATCTAACGGTGATCGCAGATGCGCAGGACTGGTGGGCGGTGGTCGAGGGGCCGATCGAAGCGTCGGTCGCGCCAGAGGACCGCAGCTTCCTTGAACGGGCAGCGGCGCTAGTCGAAACGCTCGACTGGGGCGCTGAACCTTGGAAGGCGCTTACCGGGCAGCTCAAGGCCGAGACCGGGCGAACGGGCAAGGCACTGTTCCTCCCTTTGCGCCGCGCGCTGACCGCCCGCGATCACGGCCCGGACATGGCAGCCATGCTGATCTTGATCGGGCGCGAA
Organism: Sphingomonas sp. 28-62-11; assembly: GCF_002278865.1. Taxonomy (NCBI): domain Bacteria; kingdom Pseudomonadati; phylum Pseudomonadota; class Alphaproteobacteria; order Sphingomonadales; family Sphingomonadaceae; genus Sphingomonas; species Sphingomonas sp. 28-62-11. Next base: position 64,955 of record NZ_NCGB01000022.1, read on the forward strand.
CGCGCGCTGGCGCGGTTGCGGACATAAACCGGCACTGGAGCAGAACCGGGGGCTGGCCTTGGCTGCTTGCCCGCCCTATCTTTGTCACGATGAATTTTATCGCCCGTCTCTCGCCCTTTCGCGCGATCCGCGATTTGCGATTCTTCCTGTCGCAGCGGCAACCCTATGAACTGGGGTTTCTGGCCCTATCGATCCTGATCACGACAGCAGTAATCGCCGGTTTTGTGGCTGATTCGCGGGTCGAAAAGCCGTATAAGAAGAACATCATCTATGTTGAGCAATGGCCGGCGACGCGCACCAATGCAGAGATTGTCGCGCAACAGAAGATCGATCAGGTCGTGCGCGACAAGGAAAAGGCCGAGCAACTGCGCCGCGAGAAGGAATTGCAGGCGCAGTTCAAGAAACTCGACGATCGGTTGAAGGCCGTCGGGCTCTGATCACGTCGAACGCGGTCGCCGACGCGCGCTGGATGGCCGCTGCGCTGACTCTGGGCGCACGTGGCCGGGGCCGCACCGCCCCCAACCCCAATGTTGGCTGCATCATTGTTCGGGATGACCGCGTGGTCGGGCGGGGCTGGACGCAACCCGGCGGCCGTCCGCATGCCGAGGCTATGGCCCTCGAACAGGCGGGGGCATTTGCCAAGGGGGCGACGCTTTACACCACGCTTGAGCCTTGTGCGCATGTGTCACCCCGTGGCCCGGCGTGCAGCGACCTGATAATCGACGCACAGCTGGCCCGCGTCGTCATCGCCCTGGTTGATCCCGATGCGCGCACCTGCGGACAGGGCATCGAAAGGCTGCAAACGGCAGGGATCGCCGTGACGCACGGCCCAGGTACTGCCGCAGCGCTCAGCGTCATGGCGGGCTTCCTGACGCGACTTGCACTCGGGCGGCCCTATATTACCCTGAAGCTCGCGACGTCGCTCGACGGGCAAATCGCGCTCGCGGACGGCACGAGCCAGTGGATCACTGGACCACAGGCGCGGGCGCACGGCCACCTCGAACGTGCCCGGCACGAAGTGATCGTCGTCGGGCGCCACACGATCCAGGCCGACGCGCCAAAACTCGATGTTCGGCTTGCGGGGCTTGAAGATCGATCGCCCCGTCGGCTGGTCCTCACCACGATGACCGAAGCACCCTCGGGATGGGGCGTATTGCGCAAACCAGCCGATGTTGCGCTGCTGACGGGCGTCAACGACGTTTTGGTCGAGGGCGGCGCGCAGACCGCCGCGGCGTTCCTGGCGGACAATCTGGTCGATCGCCTGCTGCTGTATCGCGCACCGATCCTGATCGGGGCGGGCAAGGCGGCGCTAGGCGAATTTGGGCTGAGCGATCTGGGCACAGCGCATGGCAGATGGCAGCACGGCGATACGCGGACGCTTGGCGATGACAGGCTCGAGGTTTACGAGCGGGTGAGGGAGTAAACCATGTTCACAGGCATCATTACCGATATCGGCACCATCGAGCGGATTGAAAAGGACGGCGACACCCGGCTGATCATTCAGACCGCCTATGACACAACCGGGATCGATCTGGGCGCATCGATTGCCTGTTCGGGGGTGTGCCTGACAGTGATCGACAAATCCGGCCCCGGTGGCCCCGGCTGGTTCGCGGTCGATGTGTCCGATGAGACGATCCGCCGCACCGCGCCCGGCCAGTGGCAGCAGGGCCGTCGCCTGAACCTGGAACGCGCGATGAAACTGGGTGACGAGCTGGGCGGGCATATCGTGACAGGACATGTCGACGGAATCGGCATGATCGATTCGATCGCCGTCGTTGGCGGATCGCATCACTTGGTCGTCATCGCCCCGCCCGAGATTGCGCCCTTCATCGCGACCAAGGGGTCGATCACCGTCGATGGGGTGTCGCTGACCGTCAATGCCGTTCATGATCGCACGGACGGTTCCACCGCCTTTGACCTCAACATCATTCCGCACACCTGGGCGGTGACCGCACTGGGCGATGTCGTGCTGGGGCAGGAAGTGAATCTGGAGATCGATGTGTTGGCGCGTTATCTGGCGCGGATGAAGGATTATCTCGGCACGCGATAGTTTTAATGTGATTGTCATGCTTGACGGTCACATCTTGATGTGATTAGTGCATGTCATGAGCACGCAATTAATCGATAAACTCCGCAGCCTTGTCACCGATGGGGGTATGTCCCGTTCCGGCCTTGCCCGCGCGGCCGGGCTTCACGCCAATACGCTGCGCGATCTCGAATCGCCCGACTGGAACCCGACCGCGGATACGCTGCGCAAGCTGGAGACCTTCATCTTCGCGAGCGACGACAGCCCGGCGCTCGTCCCGATCGAGGAAATCATCGACGAGGCGCGTAACGGCCGGATGTTCATCCTGGTCGATGACGAAGACCGCGAGAATGAGGGCGATCTGGTGATCCCCGCGCAGATGGCGACGCCCGATGCGATCAATTTCATGGCGACGCATGGCCGCGGGCTGATCTGCCTGTCGCTCAGCAAGGCGCGAGTCGATGCACTGGGGCTTGAGCTCATGAGTCGCGCCAACGGCACCCGGCACGAAACCGCGTTTACAACCTCGATCGAAGCGCGCGAAGGCGTGACGACGGGCATTTCGGCGGCAGACCGCGCGCGGACCATTTCGGTGGCGATCGATTCATCCAAGGGCCGCGACGATATCGTGACGCCGGGGCATGTGTTTCCGCTGGTCGCGCGCGAAGGCGGCGTGCTGGTGCGCGCCGGGCATACCGAGGCGGCGGTCGATGTCGCGCGGCTGGCCGGGCTCAACCCGTCGGGCGTGATCTGCGAGATCATGAAGGATGACGGGACGATGGCGCGAATGGACGATCTGATATCGTTCGCGCGGCTGCACAATCTGAAGATGGGCACGATCCGCGATCTGATCGCCTATCGCCGCAAGCATGATCATCTGGTCGAAAAGCGCGCGGAAATGCCGTTCCAGAGCCGCTGGGGTGGCGAATGGAAGGCGATGACCTTTTACAACAAGGCCAGCGGCGACGAGACGATCGCGCTGGTGAAGGGAAGGATCGACCCGGAAAAGCCAACGCTGGTTCGGATGCATACCGCATCCTGGTTCGTCGACATGTTCGGCGAAGTCTCCGAACGATCGGGGCTGCTCTCCTGTTCGATGGAGGCGATTGCCGAGGCGGGATCGGGGGTGATCGTGGTGATCAACCGGCCGATGAAGGACAGCGTATCGCGCTTCATCAAGCTGCGCGGCGAAGGCAAGGGTGCCGGCGCGCCGGAAATCGAGGAACTGCGTGACTATGGCGTCGGTGCGCAGATCTTGGCGGAACTGGGCGTGCAGGACATGGTTTTGCTCACCAACACGCACCACACCTTGGTTGGGCTCGACGGTTATGGCCTGAGCATTGTCGGCGAACGGCCGATCCCGGGGACAGGGGGGGAATGACGTGCGGTGAATGACTTCAGTTGCCGTCACCCTGAACTTGTTTCAGGGTCCACTGCGCCGACGGCAAAACCGCACCTGAGGCACGATGGATGCTGAAACAAGTTCAGCATGACGGTTGATTTTGAGGACAGCATGGCAAAATTTCTCATCGTCGAAGCACGGTTCTACGATCACCTGAACGACATGCTGATCGACGGTGCCCGCGCCGCGATCGAGGCGGCGGGGCATGCGCATGAGACGATCACCGTGCCGGGTGCGCTCGAAATCCCCGGCGCGATTGCGTTTGCGGCCGAAACCGGCGCCTATGACGGCTTTGTCGCCCTGGGCGTCGTCATCCGCGGCGAGACCTATCATTTCGAAATCGTCGCAGGCGAAAGCGCACGCGGATTAATGGCGCTCAGCATGGACGGGCTCTGCATCGGCAACGGCATTTTGACCGTCGAGAACGAAGCCCAGGCGCTCGCCCGCGCGCACCCTGCTGACAAGGACAAGGGCGGCGAGGCCGCCAAGGCTGCGCTCGCGATGATGGCGCTGAAGGCGCGCTTCGGCTGAAGCCATGCCCGGCCAGATGCCCCCGCCGCGCTATCGCATCGTCGAACGCAACCGGCGGCTGGTGGTGATCGACAATTGGGCGACAGTGCCGCGACCCCTGGTCGCACAATCCCCGATCACGCGCCCGGATCGGCAAATCAGCGCCCCAACGCCGCCAGCCAAGCTACAGAAGATCGCATTTGACGGGCGCACATCCTTTACCACGCACCGCCTGTTCGATGCCCGGGGCCCACGCACGATCATTCTTGATCCCGGCAGCGCATCAGCGATCAACGGCGTCAAGATCGGCGGCGCCGTTGCCGCCTTTGCGCTGGTCGTCCTCGCCTTTATCTCCCCGGTATTGCTGTTACCGCTGGTCGTTCTGCTTCAACGGCGGGTGCGCGAACAGATCCGCAGCGCCATCACCGCTTGGCTCGATCGGGCAGCACTTAACAGCGCCTGACGGGCAAGCCGCTAGTCTTTTGGCTCGAGCTTACTTATACTGATGTAAGTAATGCAGCCGGAGACTCCCATGGCGCTCGCTCACACCTTCAAGGCCAATCCCCATTGGCTGCCCAAGATCCCGCAAAGCGCCATTCGCGATATTCCGGGCGAGGACGGCCTGCCCCTGGTGGGCAACACGTTTCGCATGCTCGCCGATCCGGTGGGGTTCGGGCGGCGGATGATCAGCACCTATGGCCCGGTGTTCCGCAACAACGCCTTTGGCGGGCCGCAGGTCAACATGGTCGGCCCCGATGCCAACGAATTGCTGCTATTTGATCGCGACAAGGTGTTTTCGTCCGAACAGGGCTGGGGGCCACTGCTCAACCTGCTGTTTCCGCGCGGGCTGATGCTGATGGATTTCGAGAAGCACCGCGCCGACCGCCGGGTGATGGCCGTCGCGTTCAAGCCCGAGCCGAGGTGATGGCCGTCGCGTTCAAGCCCGAGCCGATGCGCCATTATGCCGAGGTGCTGAACAGCGGAATCGCCCGGACTGTGAGCACATGGGGCAACAAGCCGATCAACTTCTATGATGCGATCAAGGAACTGACGCTTGATCTGGCGGCCGAGAGCTTTTTGGGGATGGAGCTCGGCCCCGAAGCGACCAAGATCAACCAGGCCTTTGTTGACGAAGTGCAGGCGAGCGTGACGCCCGTTCGCATTCCGCTGCCCGGCACCATGATGGCGAAGGGGGTGAAGGCGCGCAAATATCTGGTCGATTTCTTCCTGCGCGAAATTCCCAAGCGTCGCGCCGGGGACGGCCAGGATTTCTTCTCGCAATTCTGCCGCGCGACCGATGACGACGGCCAGCCACTGTCTGACATGGCGATCGCCGATCACATGAACTTCCTGATGATGGCCGCGCATGACACGATCACGTCATCAGCGACGAGCCTGGTGATGCTGCTTGGCCGCAATCCCGAATGGCAGGAAAAACTGCGCGCAGAAATTGCCGATCTGGGGCTGAACGATGATGAGGGGCTTGCTTATGGCCAGCTCGACAAGCTCGAACTGACCGATTTTGCGTTCAAGGAAGCATTGCGGCTGATTCCGCCGGTGCCGTCCCTCCCTCGCCGCGCGTTGAAACCGTTCGAGTTCGGCGGTTACCAGATTCCGGCGGGCGCCAATTGCAATATCGCGGTCGCCTACACGCATATGATGCCGGAAATTTGGCCCGAGCCCGAAAAATTCGATCCGATGCGCTTTGCGCCTGATCAGGTGCGCGGACGGCACAAATATGCCTGGGTGCCGTTCGGCGGCGGCGCGCATATGTGCCTGGGGCTGCATTTTGCGACAATGCAGATCCGCATCCTGATGGTGCAATTGCTGCGTCGCTACCGGATCGAGCTGGCCGAAGGCGCCGGGGCCGAGTGGCAACCCTGGCCGATCCCCCGCCCCAAGGACGGGCTGCCGCTGAAGTTCGTGCCGCTATAGGTTCGCGCAGCGGTGCAGAGGACGCAGAGGCGTCGTTCAAAGACCGCGCAGAGCGCTCATAGCCTTTCACCATGAAAAGGGCGGCTGCGCCGTGCGCGAACCGCCCTTCTTCTCTGCGTTCTCTGCGCCTCTGCGCGAACAAGCTTTATTCAGCCGCTGCCGTTTCCAGCGCCGGGTAATCGATATAGCCTTCCGGTCCCTGGCTGTACCAGGTGCGGAAATCATTCGCGTTGAGCGGTGCACCAGTGCGCAGGCGTTCCGGCAGATCGGGATTAGCCAGAAAGCTCCGGCCGAAGCTGACGGCATCGGCCACGCCCGAACCGATCACCGCCTGGGCAGCCTCTGCGGTGACATAATCCGAATTGACCACCAGCGGTCCGGCAAACACCTCCCGAATGGCAGGCGACAGGCGGGGCACATCGGTGCGACCAAAAGTGCCATCGGGACCGGGCTCGCGCAGTTCTAGGAAGCCGATGCCGATATCGCTCAGGATCTTCGCCGCCGTCGTGAACAATGGCTGCGGATCGCTGTCATCCACGCCTTGCGATTCGCCATTGGGCGAAAGCCGTACCGAGGTACGATCCGCGCCTGCGACCGACGCAACCCGCTCGGTCACTTCGCGCAGCAGGCGGGTGCGGTTTTCGATCGAGCCGCCGTAAATGTCATCGCGATGGTTCGCGCCGTTGCGCAGAAACTGATCAATCAGATAGCCATTGGCCGCGTGAATCTGCACGCCGTCAAATCCTGCAGCGATCGCATTGCGCGTCGCACGGGCATAATCTTCCAGCAGGCCCGGAATCTCATCGATCGTCAGCGGACGCGCGGTTTCGAAATCCTGGCGGCCTTCATAGGTATGCGCCTGCCCCGCCGTTGCCGTCGCCGATGACGACACAGGTTGTTCGCCGATCACCGACGAATGCAGCTGCCGTCCCATATGCCAAAGCTGGGCGATGATCCGCCCGCCGGCTGCATGGGTAGCCGCCACCACGGGCTTCCAGGCCTCGGTCTGCTCGTCGGTCCACAACCCCGGCGCGAATGGCCAGCCAAGCCCCTGCCGGCTGACGCCGGTGGCTTCCGAAATGATCAGGCCTGCGCTCGCACGCTGCGCGTAATATTCCCCCATGATCGGCTGCGGCACATGCGCCTTGCTAGCCCGACCGCGGGTGAGCGGGGCCATCAGGATGCGGTTGGGCGCGGCGATCGCGCCGAGTTGGATGGGATCGAACAGGCTCGGCATGAATTGGCTTCCTTGGTCAAACACCCCGTTTTGCGAGGCGACGCGCCGAACATAGGGCGCTATGCGCGGCGATGCACCTGAAACGATCCCAAGAAATAATAGGCCTGCAGAAACCAACCATCATGGCCGCTTCGACGATTCCCGCCCCTTCTGCCCCCCCGGCCACCGCGCTGGCTGCGCTGGTGATCGCCAATGTCGCGCTCGCCTTTGGCCCCTTGTTCGTGCGGATCGCTGATACGGGACCGGTCGCATCGGCATTCTGGCGGATCACGCTGGCCGCCCCGCTGTTGATTGCGATCGCGCTGGGCAGTGGTTGGCGGCCACAGGCTGTCGGCAGGTCGATCTGGGCAATCGTTGCCTTTGCCGGGATATTCTTCGCCGCCGATCTGGCGAGCTGGCACCTCGGTATTCTCGGCACCACGCTCGCCAATGCCACGCTGTTCGGCAATTCAGCGACCTTATTCTATCCCATATACGGTTTCCTGATCGCGCGCGCGCTGCCCAGTCGGGTGCAAGGGATCGCCTTGCTGCTCGCAACGATTGGCGGCGGACTGTTGATGGGGCGATCCTATGAACTGAGCCCGGCCCATCTGGTCGGCGACTTGCTCTGCCTGCTCGCGGGCATTCTCTATACCGGCTATTTCATCCTGATGGCGCGCGCACGGGAGACGATGGCGGCCGTGCCGGCGCTGGGGGTTTCGACCGTCGCGAGCATATTGCCGCTACTGTTGATGGCGCTCGCGCTGGGCGAACGGATCATCCCTGATCATTGGGGGCCGCTAATCGGGCTGGCGCTGGCCAGCCAGGTGGTGGGGCAAGGGATGATGATCTATGCGCTTGGCAAGCTGAGCCCGCTCGTCATCGGGATCGGCCTGCTGATCCAGCCAATCGTCGCCGCCATCACCGGCTGGGTGGTGTTTCGCGAACAATTGGGGCTCGCCGATCTGGTCGGCGGCGTGCTGGTGGCGATTGCATTGGTGCTTGTGCGTCGACCGGCACCGCTTGGCGCGGCACGGGACGATCGCTAGAACGGGCCCTCCAAGGAGATTGATCATGCCCGTTGCCCTTCCCGCCGATCCGACGCTTGACGAGATCCGCGCGGCGCTTGCCCCGCTGATTGCCGATAATGCAGCGTTTGATGGTTGGACCAACGAAGCGCTGATGCTGGCGGCCGAGCAGGCCGGATTCGATCAGGATATCGCGCGACTGGCCTTTGCCGACGGCGCCGTGGCGATGATCGATGCGTGGTTCGCGCATGTCGACGATGCCATGACGATCGCCGTGCCTGCCGTCGCGCTTGAGCGGATGAAGGTGCGCGCCAAGATTACCGCCCTTGTCGAGGCGAGGCTGGCAGTGGTGGCCGATAATCGCGAAGCGCTGCGCCGGGCGCTTGCCGTGCTGGCGATGCCACAAAATATCGCCCGGGCGGCCCGGCTCGGCTGGCGGACGGTCGATCTGATTTGGCGTCAGGCTGGCGATACCGCAACCGATTACAACCACTATACCAAGCGAACGATTCTGGGGGCGGTCTATGCCTCCACCATCACGGTTTTCATCAATGATGAGAGCGAGGATTGGGCCGATACCCGCGCTTTCCTGGCCCGCCGGATCGAAGGAATCATGCGGTTCGAGAAGGCCAAGGCCGGTTTCGTCGCACGGACCGAGAATTTCCCGAGCCTGTCGCGCTTTATCGGTCGGCTTCGCTACCCGGTCGTGTGATCACCACAGCGGTTATTGATAATCAATCGCAATGGGCGTATCCGCGAAGGCGTGACCGATAAGCTGACCCTTGAGAAACTGCCGACTCGCCAATCGGCGACCGTCGCGGCGATTGATTGGTCGCGGCTGGCCGAACCCGAGGCGCGGCGCTTGCGCGAACTGGGTTTCGACGAGGGCGTTGGCGTTGAAGTGCTCCACCGCGCCACATTGGGCGGCGGGCCGATTGCGTGCCGGATTGGCCGGATGACGGTGGCGCTGCGCCGGGTGGTGGCGGGAACGATCCACGTCCGGCCGCTTTCCCCGGCAGAATGATCCGACGGAAGTGACCTCGCGGACATGACCACAATCCCGCTGGTGGCGCTGGTCGGCAATCCCAATGCCGGCAAAAGCGCGCTGTTCAACGCACTGACCGGTGCGCGACAGAAAGTGGGCAATTATCCGGGCGTTACAGTGGAGCGGCATTCGGGGCGGCTTGCGCTGCCCGATGGTCGCCCGGTCGAGCTGGTTGATCTGCCCGGCGCCTATTCGCTCGATCCAGGCAGCCCCGACGAACGGGTGACGCGTGACGTGTTGACCGGCACGCAAGCGGGCGAACGACTGCCCGATGCGCTGATCGTGGTAGTGGATGCCGCCAATCTGGACAATCACCTCCGCTTCACGCTGCAGCTGATCGCGCTTGGCCTGCCGGTGGTGGTGGCGCTCAACATGGTCGATCTGGCCGAGCGCGACGGGCTGGTGCTCGATCCGGAACGGCTATCTGCTGAGCTTGGTGTACCCGTGGTGCCGACGGTTGCTGTGCGCAAGCGCGGGCTCGACGTGCTGAAGGCGCAAGTGAGCGACATGATCGGCACCGGCGCCGTCACACGGCTGCGGGCAAGCGACGGGAGCGTGCAGGAAGATATCGTCACGTTGCAGCGCCGCGCCCGAACGATTGCGATGGCGGCGACGATTTCCGAAACCCCCACCCGCCGCTGGACGCACACGCTCGACGAGATCGCGCTGCACCCGGTGTGGGGGATGATGTTGCTGGCGACGATCCTGTTCCTGATGTTCCAGGCGGTGTTCAGCTGGGCCACGGTGCCTGCCGACCTGATCGATCGCGGGTTCAGCGCAATCGGCGATGCGATTACCGCCCGGTTTGGCGAGGGTTTCTTCCCATCGCTGATCGTCGACGGCGTGATCGCAGGCGTAGGCGCGGTAATCGTGTTTCTACCGCAGATCATGATTCTGTTTTTCTTCATCCTGCTGCTCGAGGCGAGCGGATACATGGTGCGCGCCGCCTTCTTGATGGACCGGGTGATGGCGAGCGTCGGCCTGTCGGGTCGCGCCTTTATTCCGTTGCTGTCGAGCTTTGCCTGCGCCGTGCCTGGCATCATGGCGACCCGCACGATCGAGGATGAGAAGGACCGGCTGACGACGATCCTGATTGCGCCGCTGATGACCTGTTCGGCGCGCCTGCCGGTCTACACGCTGATTATCGCCGCGCTGATCCCCAACACCCCGGTGCTGCCTTTCATCGGGCTGCAGGGGGTGGTGATGTTCGGCCTGTATGTGATGGGTGTGGTCGGCGCATTTATCGCCGCGCTGGTGCTGCGCAAGACGGTGACCAAAGGGGCTTCATCGGGTTTCATGATGGAAATGCCGAAGTACCAACTGCCTCGTGCGCGCGATGTGGCACAGGGGCTGTGGGGCCGCGTGGAGATTTTCCTGCGACGCGCGGGCACGATCATTCTCTATTCCACGATCGCTTTATGGCTGTTGCTGAGTTTTCCCAAACCGCCTGAGGGCAGCCCGGTTTCGCCGGTAAACTATTCGGTCGCGGGGCGTGTCGCCAATGGGCTGGCGGTGGTGCTGAAACCGATTGGGTTCGATCGCGACATTGCGCTTGCGCTGATCCCGGCGATGGCGGCACGCGAGGTAGCGGTGGCGGCATTGGCGACGGTTTATGCGATCGACAATCCGGACGGGGAGAGCGGACAAAAGGCGCTGGCTGCCAACTTGCGCACACATTGGAGCCTGCCGACGGCACTCGCCTTCCTGATGTGGTTCGTGTTTGCGCCGCAGTGCATTTCGACGATTGCCGTTACCCGGCGCGAGACCAACAGCTGGAAATGGCCCGCCTTCATGGTCGGCTATTTGTTCGTGCTGGCATATGTCGCTGCCGGAGCTACATATTGGTCAGCAATCGCACTCGGTTTGTAGGAAGAAGAATATGGCGGGCAGCGTCAACAAGGTGATCATCGTCGGCAATCTGGGTCGTGATCCCGAAAGCAAGACCTTCCAGAATGGCGGCAAGGTGGTGAACCTGCGCATCGCCACGTCTGACAGCTGGAAAGACAAGAACACCGGTGAGCGCAAGGAAGCGACCGAATGGCATTCGGTGGCGATCTTCAACGAAGGGCTGGCCAATGTGGCCGAGCGTTATCTGCGCAAAGGATCGAAGGTCTATATCGAGGGCGCACTGAAGACCCGCAAATGGCAGGACGCCAGCGGCAATGATCGTTATTCGACCGAGATCGTCCTGCAGGGCTTCAACAGCGTACTGACGATGCTCGATGGCGCGCCGGGTGCTGGTGGCGGTTCGGGCGGCGGCATGGGTGGCGGTGGCGGTGGCGGTGGCGACTGGGACGGCGGTCGCGATGATTTCGGCAGCAGCGGTTCAGCCCCCGCGCGCGGCGGTGGCAATCGTGGCGGCGGCGGCTTTGGCGGCGGCAACAGCGGTGGTGGCTTCCCCGACGATCTCGATGACGACGTTCCGTTCTGACTCCGGGGGTGTAACTAAATCTGTAACTAACCTCGAATTACGGAGACAAAGTCGCAGATCCGGTTGTAACTAAGCCTGTGGTCATAACGCAGTCTGATAACGGGCTCCTAATTGTAACTAGGGGCCCGTTTTTCGTCCCATTATGAATCGATCATTACCGGGCTCTCCGCAACGAGTTGCAACGCAGACAGGTTCTTCATACGTTCTTTGCTTATTGCCGCGAGAACAGGGTCGATGAAGCCGTCAGCCGAAAAGAAGCTGGGTCCGTATTACCGCAAGAACGTCCGCTTCGACAATGGCGAGCGGTTCGCATTCATGTGCGCGAGGAGCACTGACCTGCCCGATGCATGGGCGCTGCGCTATGCGCTGGCCAAGCTCCGGCAGAAGTCGATCAACCTCGCCAACCGTGTCGTCGACTCGCTCTGCCTGCTCTATGAGTGGGCCGAGGACGAGGGCATCGACATCTCCCAACGCCTCGAGTCCGGCGAGCTGTTCTCCCCGATGGAGATCGAGAACCTCTCCGAATTCATGCGCACCAGCAAGAAGACGCCGCTCGACGTCGGGAAGATGAAGGTCAAGCGCGTCGTCGTGGGCAACACCCACAAGGACAGGATGAAGCGCGTCCTGGCGTTCGTGGAGTGGCGGATGTCTCACATCTCACTCGCCATGACCGACCACTCGCGTGTTTACCTCGTCAACGCGCGACTCGCCGTCCTGAAGAACGTCGTCGCCAACATCAGCGGTAGCAAGCAGAAGCAGCGCGAAGCCCTAACCGACGAAGAGCTCGACTTCCTGATGCAGGTCATCCGTCCTGACGATCCGCGCAATCCGTTCGCCCCGCACACGCGGCACCGCAACTTCTGCTTGGTGCTGTTCTTCGTCGAGCTCGGCATGCGGGAGGCCGAACCGCTCGTGTTGAAGTCAGAGCACGTCAACGTGGCTGGCCGGCAGCCCGGCATCAGCATCGTGCCGAATCCCAACGATCCGGAGGAGCACCGCACGGATCCGCCGCTGGTCAAGACGGCCGGTCGAGATCTGCCCATCAGCCCGCTGCTCGCCTTCTCGATGGACGAGTACATCATGAAGTGGCGCACCAAGCTGCCGGGCCACAAGAGGAACCCCTTCGTCTTCCTGGAGACCATCGGCGGCGCGGCGATGTCGCTTGACGCACAGTATGACATCTTCCAAACGCTGCGGGCACGGTTCCCCGACGATTTGCCAGCAGACCTGTCGTCCCACAAGCTGCGCCACACCTGGAACTCCCGGTTCCGGCGGCTGGCCGCTGAATATGGATGGACGCAAGCGTTCCGCCGCATCATCAACAACTACATCATGGGTTGGAACAAGACGTCCGAGCAGGACGTGCGCTACGCCCACTCCGAGATCGTGCGCGAAGCAACCAACATCCTACGCGCGCTTCATGCGCCGTCCGTTCCAATCAAAGCTGCGGCGTGACGGCCAGTTCGCCAATCGCCGCCGTTGCGGGCCCCGCCCGTAGGTGGCCGCCGCGCGATCAGATCGTCGTGGACCGCGCCGGACTGCCCGTGGACGTGTCTGGCACCGTCTGGCGCATGAACGACGCAATGCGTTCGGCTTCAATCAACTGGGCCAACTTCCCGCTGGCGGATTGCATCGCCCTTGATGCCATCAAGGGTTACCTAGTCCACCTCATCAAGAGCGGTTCACCGGCGGCCGTGGGGAACGCGTTTCACCAGATCGGCATCCTGATCCGGATGCCAGCCTTCCAACACGCAGCGGTGGCCGGCGAAACGATTCCCTACCTCGCGCTCAGCCAAGCGCGCGACTATCTGGGGCAGGAAGACCAATGGAAGCTGCACTACGGCCGCGCGATGTATCGCTGGTGCACGCAGAACGCATACGACGGCTTCGAACAAGGCGTGTTAGACCAGATCGAAGACTGGCGGATCGGCGGGAACAAGAAGGGCAAGGCGGTGCGATCCCGCGATCCCGACGAAGGACCGCTGACCGCACGGGAGGTCTCGGCCATCGTCACAGCCTTGCGTGCTGTGCGGCTCACCGGGTCGATGCCGTTGCCCGAACAGGCTGCGCTGGCTCTAGCGCTGGCATTCGGCTCGAACTCGAGCCAGTTCGCCTCCATGCGAGAGGAGGATGTCGAGCCGCTGCGCTCGGGCGACGAGATCGCGGCTTGGATCATCAGCATCCCCCGGCACAAGAAGGGCGAGGCACTATCGCGATCATCCTTCAGGCAACGGAAGCTCACTGGCCTGTATGGCGAGATCGTCCAGGACCTGATCGAGTGGAGCCAGACCCGACCGACGTTCGAGAACGACGCTCGGCCGCTCATCCGCAAGGGCACCCTGCGTAAGCGCTTCACGTTCGACGACCAGTGGCAGGCCCATATGTCGGCGGCAGCCTTCACCCGGCTGCTGCAACGTGCCGTCCTTCGCCTGGGAATTACGACCTACGGCGGAAAACCGCTCGAGGTCACGTGCCGCCGCTTCCGCTACACCCTGCCGAGCAGGATGGTCGCGAACGGGGCATCGCAGGCCGCGGTCGCCGATGTCCTCGACCACAGCGACCTTCAGAACGTGCCCGTCTACTGGGAAATCCACTCCGACATCGTCGACCCGATCGATGCCGCGATGACGACGGCCCTCGCGCCGCGTGCGCAAGCGTTCGCCGGGATCATCCGATCCGAAACCGAGGCCGTCAGGGGCGATGACGAGGCCAGTCGACGCTTCCTCGCCGATCCTGCAACCAACCAGGTCGAGGTCATCGGCAACTGCGGCGAGTTCCGCTTCTGCGGCATCACCGCCCCCTATGCGTGCTACACCTGCGTCAAGTTCCAGGCATGGATGAATGGTCCGCACCAGGAAGTTCTCGATCAGCTGCAGCGCGCCCGAGAAGAGCGCGCCCACCTTGGGCTTCATCCGAAGATGATCGGGATCGAGGACGAACTCATCGACGCGGTGAAGGACACAATCGCGAGGATCGAGGCCAAGCGCGCTGGCGAGGAGCCGAACCATGCTTGAGCGGCTCGTCACCATCCCAGAGCGCACCGCGCGCTCGGCGCTCGCGGAGGTCATCAGGCGCGCACGCTACGATTGCGCCGCCTTCGGGTCGGATCTGGCCTTCGACGAGCCCGTGTGGGACGTGACGAAGAGCTGTCCGCGACCCAGCAACAAGTCGCAGACGGCGGCCAGGATCTACTACACGACCCACGAGGGCGGCACGTCCAAGAGCATGAAAGGACGCACCGCTCTCGGTGAGCCGTTCGGCGCCTTCGTGAAGGCGATTGTCCGCCTTAAGCAGGACGCGCGACCGCAGACTGCCGATCCGCTCATCGCCATCGTGCATGCCGCGCGTGATCTGGGCGAGGAGCTGCAATCGCGGAATAACGACCCCTGCATGCTGCTGACCGAGGACTTCGACGCCGCCGCCAGGCGCATCCTCGAGCGTGCCAGCGGGATCAAGCGATACAAGCTCGGGGTCGCCTTGGAGGAGATAGCCCGCTTCATCGACAAGCACGGCGTGACGCCGATGCGGCTCGATTGGAAGAATCCGATCAAGAAGACCAGCAACGCGCGTGACCGGACATCCGACCTCGCGGTCACTGCGCGTGCCGACAAGATCCCCGAAGCTGAGGTCTTCGACGCGCTCGCCGAGATCTGGCAGATCATCGACAACCCGAGCGACGCCATCCTGATGGGCTGCGTCGTGCTCCTTCATTGCGCCCCTTGGCGCATCATCGAGGTCCTGCGCATCGCGTACGACTGCGAGGTCGAGGAGCAGAAGGAAGGACCTGACGGTCCGGTGTTCGACCCTGATGGCCTCCCTGTGATGCGTTACGGCATCCGCTACTGGAAGGAAAAGAGCGGGGACCCCGACATCAAGTGGATCCCCACGGTCATGGTCGACGTGGCCAAGTCCGCCATCGAGCGGATCCGGCTGGCGACGGCCGGCGCGCACGAGCTTGCGAATTGGCTGGTGGACAATCCGGGTCGAGCTTGGCTGCCGGCAGATATCCCGCCCACCGCGGACGACGCGTTTACGGTCAAGGACGTTCAGCGCGTCCTCGGCTTCAGTGCACCGTCTGCGGCGCTGCTGTGGCTCAACGCCAACGGCGTCCCGCTCAGCGATCAGCAATACGCGTCCCGCCAGTTCGGGGCCAAGACGAGGAGGGTGGTCGCCCGGCCGGACCTGGAGGCGGCGCTGCTGCGCATGATGCCCTCGGTGGCGCCGGGTCGGGCCGAGTCACCGCTCCACAAGCGGCTGTTCGTCAGCTTCGCCAACCAGCACCACGCCAAGCGGGCGACGATCCCCTGCCTGCTCGAGATCACTAGCGACCAGCAGGTCCGGGACTTCCTCGGCGGCAGGCGCGAGAACGGCAAGACGGTCGTCCAGTCCGGCTTCTCGCGCCTGCTCAACCGGCCGGATCTCAGCGCCCGGACGCACCAGTTCAGGCACTGGCTCAACACGCTGGCCCAGTCGGGCGGACTCGAACAGCAACTGATCGCGCGCTGGTCAGGAAGGGACGAGATCGCGCAAAACGCGGAATACGACCACCTGACCCCTACGGAGCTGGCCGCGGTGGTGCGTGAGCCGCTGGCCAAGGGCATGGCCATCGGCGTGCTCGCTGATATCCACACAAAGCGGGACCCTATTGAGCAGGAGAGTTTTCGCGACGTGATCGTCGCGACGGCGCATGTGACCGAGATTGGATTCTGCATCCACGACTGGAACACCGCACCGTGCCCCGAATTCGGAGCGTGCTCCACCTGCGCGTCGTTCGTGTTCATCAAGGGCGATGCGAAGCACCGCGGTCGCATCGAGGTGATGCGCGCCGACACGGCATGGGTGCTCGCACGCCTCGAAGTCGAGATGGAAGAAGGCACGCGCGGAGCGTCTAACCACTACAGGACGATGCGCGCCAAGCTCGACAGCCTGAACCGCATCCTCGCGTATCACGACGACACCAGCATCCCGGACGGCACGCTCATCCAGCCGAACAGTTCGTCGCCCGTCCACATCGAAGCAGCAAGGGAAGAGGCGGCATGACCCAGGAGAAGAAACCGGGCCGCAGTCGCATCCCGATCACGCCGGAGCGCAAGGAGAAGATCATCGCGCTGATCGAACGCTGGACGGTCGAGTGGGGCCGGCTGACAGGCCCGACGCTCGAGACCAGGGTCGAGACCTGCCTGGGCTGGAAGCTGTCGCGCATCGGCATGTTCAAGCACGCCGAGATCGAGGCCGCGTTCGACAAGCGCCGTCTCGGCCTCGCTGAAGGCAAGCCGCCCAGGAAGCGCCGGCCGGTGCATGAGGAGGTGACCGCTCAGCGGATCAAGCGGCTCGAGGACGAGAATGCCACATTGGAGAAGAAGGTCGACAACCTGCTGGAAATGATCGCGCGCCACCATTTCAATGCGCAGCGGAAAGGCATGACGATAGCCGAGCTCGAGGCACCGCTCAACCAGGCGAGGACTGAGACGCGCTTCCCCGACGCCGGCAAGAAGAAACGGTGATCAGATGCCGGACATCAGCAATAAGGCGCGCGGTGACGCCAACCACCGGGCGCTGGTTGCCTACTTCGACCGCGTCGGCGCCGACATCCCGCGCAAGCCTGACGGGTCGGGCGACATCGCCGCCATCGTGCGGGACGTCCCGCTGACCACACGCCAGGTAATCTACCAGAACGAGCGCAACCGCGCGCTCTGCAACGAGCGCTTCGCCCGGCACGACATCCCGCCGATCGCCGGAAAGGGCGATGCCGTCGCGGTCGCCTTCCAGCGTCCTGGCGCCGCGGCCCCCGATGACGAGAAGAAGGCGCTCAAGCGGCACAACGATCAGCTCCAGCGCGAGCTCGCCGTCGCGCGCGCCGAGGTCATCGAGCTGCGCCGAGACATGCGCCGCTACAAGGCGATCGAGATCCACCTGGCGGACACCGGCCGCCTGCCACGATGACCGACGTCGTCGTCCGCGCCACCGTCACCACCGTGCTGCACGCCGGCACGCGCATGGCCGTATTCCGCGCCGACGACGACAATGACGTCCGCCGCCGCTTCGTGGCGAGGGACCTGCCCAGGCCGCCCGCCACGGGCGAGACCTGGCACATCCGCGGCACCGCCGACGTCCACCCCAGCTTCGGTGCGCAGGTCGTCGTCACCGACATGAAGCTGGCGCGGCCCGAAGGGCGGCTGCTCGCGCGCCTCCTGGCAGGCCAGCGCTTCCCCGGCGTCGGCGAGGCGACCGCCAACAAGCTGTGGGACGCATATGGCGAGCAGCTGGTCGACGTGCTGGAAGCCGCAGACGGCGACGCGCTGTTGCGGGTCCTGCCCGACGACGCACGCTCGCGCGCGCAGGTCGAGACGATCCTGCTCGAGTGGCCGATGGTCGATGCCGAGCCGCGCATCCTCGCCGGCTTCGACCGCGTCGGCATCCCGCTGAACGTCGCCGCCAAGCTGCTCGCGATCTATGGCACCGACGCGCTGGACCGATTGCACGCCGATCCATACCGGCTGCTGGCGTTCAGCAGCTGGAAGACGACGGACGCGATCGCCCGGCGGATGGGCGTCGCGCCGACCGATCCCCGCCGCCAGGTCGCCGCGTGCGAGGCGGCCCTCCACGCCCGCCTACGGGACGGCGACACCCTGATGGGCGGTGAAGCCCTCAGGAAGGCCGCTGGAGCGCTCCTGGGCGTGACCGTGGGCGACGACGTGCTCGACACCGCGTCGCGCCTCGGGGCCATCCGCAGGCGCACCACCGGCTGGCAATCGTCGGGCGCCGCTCTCATGGAGGACGCGATCGCGCAGCGGATCGCGGACGAACTCACTGCCTGTTCGCGCAAGCCGACCGTCCTACCACTCCCTGACCGTTCGATTGACGACGTCGAGCTAAACGCGGGCCAGGCGTCTGCCGTGGCTATGGCGATCACCGAGAACTTCTCGCTGCTGGTGGGCGGCGCCGGCACCGGCAAGACCACCACGCTGAAGGCGATCTGCCGCGCCGCCGCCGCCGCCGGCGTGCCCGTGGAGATGATGGCGCTGTCGGGTCGCGCGGCCCTGCGCATGCGCGAGGCCACCGGCCAGCAGGCCCGCACGATCGCGGGCTGGCTGAACGGCGTGGCAATTGGCAACATCGACCTGTCGCACAATCCGCTCATCGTCATCGACGAGGCCAGCATGGTGGACCTCGGCTCGCTCTACCGCATCATGCTGCTGGCGCCCGAGGGCTGCCGCTTCCTGCTCGTCGGCGACGATGGCCAGCTGCCGCCTGTCAGCTTCGGCCTCACCTTCCACGCGCTGCTCGAGGTCGACGCAATCCCGCGCACGGTGCTGACCGAGGTCATGCGCCAAGCGGCCGAGACCGGCATCCCCGGCGTCGCCCAGGCCGTCCGCGACGGCGTCTTGCCCGACCTGTCCGGCTACGACCCTGCAGCCGATCACGGCGTGTCGATCGCCACGTGCGATGCGCGCGACGTGGTCGCGACCGCCGTCTCCATCCGCCGCGGCCTTCCCACCGCGCAGATCGTCGGCTCGATCAAGGGTGGCGGTGATCACGCCGATGGCGGCACGATCGCCATGAACGCCTCGCTGCACGACGCCTGGGCGGCAGCCCGCAAGCTCGATCCCTCGACCTGGCTGCGCGGCGAACCCGTCATGTGGACCGTCAACGACTACGACCTCGACCTGTGGAACGGCAGCCTCGGCAAGGTCGTCCGCATGACGGACGACGGCCTGTCGGTCCGGTTCGACGAGGGCGACCGGACCATTCCCGTCGAGCTGCTCGACCATCTCGAGCCGGCGTGGGCAATCACCACGCACAAGGCACAGGGATCGCAGTTCGAGACCGTCGTAGTGCCCGTGACCGACAGCCGCATCCTGGACCGTACGCTCCTCTACACGGCACTCACGCGCGCCACGCAGCGGGTCGTCCTAGTCGGCGATCCGGTCGTCATACGCAATGCAATCCGCCGCCCGCCGCAGGCATCGCGGAGGGCGACGTGGATGAAGTGCGCGGTGATAGCCGCGCTCAGCCAAGAATCCGAGGCACAGGCCGCATGATGCGGTTTCCAGTGGGGAACAAAAAAGATACAATACCGGAAGCCGGCGTTCCAACGCTGGTCCGAGATCACGCCAGACGCAGGAGGACCGCATGTCGAACGACCACAAGACCGCCGACGCTTCACGCGCGTCCCGCGACATCGCGAAGCCTGGCGATCTGTCACACCTCTATCGCGGTGGCGCGCGTCCAACGGTCCCGACGGCGACCGAACTTGCAAAGCGTCTGCGCCGGTTGCGTGAGGAAGTCGGATACAGCGTCGAGCAGCTCGCACGGCATTGCGGTGTCACAGAGTCGGCGATTACCGCATTCGAGGACGATGCAACCGCCGACGCGGCGACGCTCCTCGCGCTGATCACCTGCTTCTCATGGTCGTGGCGCCTCGACGAAGCCTTCCTGGCCCCGCGTCTGCCCAAGGTCGATGACATGCTGGCCTACCAGAGGGCCCGGCGATGAGCACCTGGCCGGGCATCGACGAGATCGAGGTCGATCTCGACTTCGGCACAGATGGGGAAATGCGCCTGGGCCGGCTGACGGAGATACAGGGCCGTCCCCAGTTCGAATATGACCCGGCGATCCTCCAGACGCCTGTGAATCCATCGCCGATAACCCTTGAGCGGACAACCGAGAAACAGGACGGATACGATAGCTTCGACGGGCTGCACCCGATCTTCAGCGACTCCCAGCCGGATGGTTGGACCAGGCACCTGGTCGATCGCCGCGTCCGCGAGGCAGGATACAATCCCCGGGATCTCGGCATCCTCGATCGGCTCGCGCTCGTCGGCGGCAACGGGGTCGGAGCATTGTCATACAGTCCGGCGGCAGGGCTCGGAGTCGAGCTGCGGCGCCTGACGGTCGACGATCTCGCTGAGATCATCACCAGGGTGGATGGTGGCACCAAGGAGGAGATCGCGCTGGCCGAGCGGATGGCGGGCTCACTGGGCGGTGTTAGGCCAAAGTCCCACATCTCGTCGGATGGCGTCGACATGTCCATCACGCCGCGGCCGGACCGTCCGGGCTACACGCCCTGGATCATGAAGTTCCCATCGCCGGCTTATGACGACGCGGACGCCGGCGTCGTCGAATACGCCTACTCGAATATGGCACGGGCCGCGGGTATCGAGATGCCGCGGACAAAGCTCTTCGAGTCACTGAAGGGGCCCGGATTCTTCGCTGCCGAGCGCTTCGACTACGACGCCGGTCGGCGCTTCCACTACCAATCATATGGCGGCATGGTCGGTATCGCTCCGCTCACCGGATCGGACTACTCCGATCTGATCAGGGTGGGCAGGCAACTCGTCGACAATCCCGAGGAGCAGCTGATCCGCCGCATGGCGTTCAACGTGCTGGCAGCCAACCGGGACGACCATGTCCGCAACCACGGCTTCCTGATGGACAGCCGTGGTTCATGGCGTCTGGCGCCTGCGTTCGACCTCACGTTCAGCCCCCAGACCGGCCATGCCATGGCCGTCGGAGGCCTCCATACGAAACCGCGCCTCTTCAACATGCGCAAAGCCGTCAGGGACGCCGGCGCTGACGATGGCGGCGTCGCCAGACTCGTCAAGGAAGTGCGGGACGTGGTGCGCGAGTGGCCGACCTTCGCGAAGGATGCCGGCGTGCCACCGAAGCGGGCCGAGGCCATCATGGACGAGATCGTGAGGTCCGACCCGCCTGACCCGCGCGGAATGCAGCTAGGGCTATCGCGCTAGGGCACCGGTCGTCCGGTCGCGATCGCGCGGTGGATGGCGACCAGATCGCCCTGGCAGGACAGCACTTCTAAAACCCGCTCATAGAACGCTTTGCGGTGGCAACTCGTCGAGTTCACCGAGGCCATCAAGGCCGCCCCCGCCCAATGGCATCGGCGGCAGGCGCGCGCCACGCGGACGGAAATACATCCACATCAACCAGGAGGACAGCCATGTCCGAAGCGACGACGCGCGCCTATGCCGCAGCGGCCGAGGCGCTGAAACTCAACGTGCTCGCCTATGGCGGAACGCTGCTCGACCTGGACGTGTTCACCGAGCGGCTGGTCGAGTCGACCGAGGACCCCTACGGCGTCGACGTCGTCATCGACATCCGACCGGGGCTCGCCCTGTCCTTCCCCATCGTCACGACGTCGATGAAGGAATGGCGCAGGCGCGGTCCAGGCTCGCCGACCGAGATGCTGGTGCGGGCGCTGGGACGGCTCGCCATGACGCGCGTCTGGCGAAGGCGCGGCACCACCGCGCCACCCGCAGGCCTGCTGGAGACCAACGGTCTCGGCAAGCTGCTCGTCGAGCGTGGTGGCGTCGAGCCGCAGGCGTTCTTCGACGCCACCTGGGCGCCGTCGATCCACATCGGCGATAAGTATAGCGACACGCTCGACTGGATGGGCGGCGGCACCATCACGCCGCTGTTCGCGCGCGCCCCTGCCGCCGAGCGCAACCGCGTCGTCGATCTGCCCGCGCCGCTGCCGTGGATGAGCGGATACAGCTCCCTCGACGCCGTGTTCGTCGAGGCGGTCGCCCTCGACGAGAGGCTGGCCGTGATCTGGAAGCCGCAGGACTCGACCGGCTTCGAGATCCGGCTGCCCGCCAACTCGCTCCCCGAGACGCTGAAGGCGGCCGCGATCGGCAGACCCTTCTCCTCATACGTGTCGCACCGGCTGCTCGACAGGTTCGATCTCGAGATCGACGTCGTCCTCTCGCACCAGAAGTCGCTGCGCATGAAGCTACGCGGCGGCTCGGCCCTGTGGCGGCGCGTCCGGCTGAAGGGCGGCAACGAGGACCGCAGAGACCTGAAGGCCGAGATCCGAGCGCTGCGCGAGGGTCGCATCCATCTTGAGCGCGTCATCGCCGGTCACCTGACGATTCCCGGCTGTCGCGGCGACATCGAGGTCCCATGGGAAAACCTGTTCGACGAGGACGAGATCGACGAGTTCACGGGCCGGCCGTGGCCAAGCCATCCCGAGGACGGGATCGAAGGCATCTCATCGAAGCGTCGCCGGGAAGATCGTCAGCACGATGACGGCGATCCCATCATCCGCTTCGACGAGGACGATCCGGCGTCATACGAATAACGATCATGCCGGTCCAATTACACGCTGGAACTGCCGTTAGCGCACACTCAGCCGGAGGGGAGAGTAAAATATGACGAAACCCGTCGATATGGAACGGGTTGGGCGCGCTCGGGACATCCACCGCCGGTTGATGGAGCTTCCTCGGCCCAAGGGCCTATCCAACAACGAATGGGCACGAGAGGCCCAAGTCAACACTTCCTTCTTCACCAACCTCATGAAAGGCAGCGAGCCATCGGTTGGAAAACTGCGCGCCGTGCTCGTGGCGGTGGGCTCGAGCATCCCCGAATTCTTCGCGGACGAAGCTGAAGGCAGGCTGGTCAGAATGCCCACCGAGCAAACCCTAAAGAGCGCAATCAGCGAGGCGCTATCGGATGATGCCACGACCACCTTCGTCGCCACGTGCGTGGCCAGGACCATCCGTGGACCCGCTATTGAACGCAGCCAGACAACCAGCCCCAGCTAAGGAGCACCACATGCAGCGCTTCAACGACATCAACCCATCGCGCTGGCGCTTCGGCAACCCGCAAGCCCCGGCCTGCATACAGGCCGCCAAGCGCCACGAGCACTCGGGCGGGACCACGTCCGGATTCTTCCAGGACCTCAACGCCGTCATCGGCCAGGGCTACAACGACGCCATCATGCGCTTCGGCCGCGAGCAGCGCCCCGGCAGCTCGTCGTTCATGGACATCCTCTCCAGCGAGATGGCGCTCGCGCTCTACGCCTCGACCTTCTGGCGCTCGTTCAGAAACGTGATCGCGATCGACCCGGAGCTCATGACCTTGCTCGAGCACACCAGCGCGGACGATCTGCCACTGTCGGCCATCAGGTTCCCGTTCCCCTTCTTCCACGTCGCATTCCCGGCCGGCAACGGCATGTCGCTGCCCGGTCCCCGCAACGAGATCGACGGCGTCTACGTCGATACCCGGATGGAGGGGAAGCTGCAGCTGTGCATAACGTGCCGGCGGCTCGACCGCACGCCGACGAAGCGGAACTACCCCCGCGTCATCGAAAGGACCTTCGGCCTCTCCGGGGATATGGAGGCCGACGAGACGGTCGGCGGCTTCGTGCGCCGCATGACCGAGGAGAAGGTGGCTGGGCTGCTGGCGTCGCATGACACCTGGACCCGCCTCGCCGAGGAGATGAACCAGAGCGAAGCGGGACATGCCGGCGGTCGCCACTTCACAACCGTCGCCCCCGAGAACGACGCCAGGCGTGCCGACGACGCCGAGGAGGGGCTTCCTTCCGCGCTGACGGCGCTCGGCATGGTGATGAGCGTGCTGAGCTACCTCTCTACCGATCACGGCACGACCGCGCCGGTCGCGACCGACTACTCGCCCGCGCCGCCGCAGCGGCTCGCGCAGAAGCTGCGCGTCGGCACCGAGAAGCAGCGCCGGCTCGCCCGCGAAGAGGCGTTCCGCCTTGGCATCATCCCCATCCAGGTCGTCGGCCGCGGCATCCTCAGCGACGAGGAGCGCGGGGCGCTCACCGATCGCGAGGTCCGCCCGCACTGGCGGCGCGGGCACATCCGCCGCGTGTGGATGGAGGGCAGGCGCGAGCGCTACGAGGTCCGCTGGATCCGCCCGGTCATCGTCAACCGCCACAAGGGCGATCCGGTCGGCATGCACATCCACACGATCGTGCCCGCGCCGTCTGTTGACACTGGTTCGACGTGACACCGCCGGACGCTCGACCTAAGCTGGTCACCAGCGGAAATCGGCGCAAAAGCGGCCGATAGTTACATCGGAGTTTGATTCGAATGGATCAAAAGAACGGTTCACCGAGGACGGAGGCATTGTTCTTACATACAGTTACACCTCTTCCCCGGAATAACCGTTCTGACGGACTATCGCCGAAGCAGGAACACGGCATGTTCGGCGAGGAAATTTGCCGCCGCTGATGTCGTGCGCTTGCCGTCCGACAGGAACCAAGCGCCCTCCACGGTAACCCCGCGTTCCTTCACAAAGGCGCGGAAATCATCGACGGTCACGTGGTGGATATTGGGTGTATCGTACCATCGTTCGGGTAATAACCGCGTCACCGGCATCCGCCCGCCCCAGAGCAGCGACGCGCGCACCCGCCAATGCGCGAAATTAGGGAAGGAGACGAACGCCTGCCGCCCGATCCGGAGCAAATGATCAAGAACCATATCGGGCGCGCGCGCGGTCTGCAGCGTCTGGCTGAGGATCGCATAATCGAAACTGGCATCGGGATAATCCGCCAGATCGCGATCAGCATCGCCCTGCACCACGGATAGGCCGCGCGCGACGGCGGCGGCGACATTGTCGGCATCAATCTCCAGCCCGCGCGCATCCACCCGCCGATCGTCGCGCAGTGCCGCCATCAGCGCGCCGTCGCCGCAGCCAACGTCAAGCACACGCGCACCGGGTGCGACATTGGCAGCGATGATCGCGAGATCGGGTCGCAAGGTCATGCCACCGACCGCAGAAAGCCGTCGACCACCCGGTTCAACTCCGGCGATTCGAGCAGGAAAGCGTCATGGCCATAGGGACTCGATAGCTCGACAAAGCTTGCCGCCGCGCCGCTGGCATTGAGCGCATGGACGATGCTGCGCGATTCCGCGGTCGGATAGAGCCAGTCGGTATCGAAGCTGACGAGGCAGAACCGCGCCGCAGTGTCCCGAAAGGCATTGGCGAGCATGCCGCCATGTTCCTCGGCGAGATCGAAATAATCCATGGCGCGGGTGATGTAGAGATAGGAGTTCGCATCAAACCGATCGACAAAGCTGATCCCCTGGTGCCGCAAATAGCTTTCGACCTGAAAATCGGCGTCGAACCCAAAGCTCTTCGCTTCCCGTGCCTGCAGACGCCGCCCGAATTTCTCGGTCAGCCCAGCTTCCGACAGATAGGTGATGTGCGCCGCCATCCGCGCTACCGCCAGCCCAGCCGTCGGTGGCTCGCCGCTGGCATAGTAATCACCGCCGTGCCATCGCGGATCGGCCATCACCGCCTGGCGGCCGACCTCGTGAAAGGCGATATTTTGCGCGGTATGGCGGGCGGTGGAGGCGATCACCACTGCAGCGCGGACCCGCTCCGGGAAAGTGGCCGGCCAGCTGAGCGCCTGCATGCCCCCCATCGACCCGCCGACGACCGCGCGCAGCACCCCCACGCCCAGATGATCGAGCAGCATCGCCTGCGCGCGCACCATGTCGCGGATCGTGATGACCGGAAACGTCATGCCCCAGGGCCTGCCGATCGCGGGGTTGATGCTCGCGGGGCCGGACGACCCCATACAACTGCCGAGCACATTGGCGCAGATGACGAAGTGCCGCGCCGGATCAATCGGCTTGCCTTCACCCACCATCCGCGTCCACCAGCCGGGCTTGCCGGTGATCGGGTGGTCGCTGGCGACATGCTGATCGCCCGTCAGCGCGTGACAGATGAGGACCGCGTTGCCGCCATCCGCGTCCAGCGTGCCATAGGTTTCATAGGCGATGTCGACCGGGGACAGCAGATTACCCCCGTCAAGCCGCAAGGGGCCGGGCAGAGTGATCAACCGGCTGAGCCCGTAACGCGCGTCATGCTCCATGATCGGGCGCTAGGGCCGGGGTGTTCGCCTTGTCAATGTCGGGTGCCGGGGGCTATGCGCCGGAAATGACTGCACCTGTCCCCAAAGATTGGGTCATGGCCATCGCGCCCTATGTCCCCGGCCGATCGACCGCTGATGACGGGCGCAAGCTCGTCAAGCTTTCCGCCAACGAGAATCCCCTCGGTACGTCACCCGCTGCGCGCGCCGCGTTCAACGCCGCGCATGCCTCGCTTGATCGCTATCCCGATCCCGGCGCGATGATTTTGCGTGAGGCTGTGGCGGAGACGTACGGGCTCGATCCGCTGCGCGTCATCTACGGCACTGGGTCCGACGATGTGCTCCATCTGGCCGCCGGTGCCTTTGCCGGGCCGGGTGATGAGGTAATCTTCGTCCATTACGGTTTTGCCGTTTACGAAATCGCGGCGCGGCGCGTTGGGGCGACCCCAGTGATCGCCCCCGACACCGATTATGCGACCGATGTCGACGCGATTCTGGCGTGCGTTACCGATCGCACCCGGATCATCTTCCTCGCCAACCCGAACAACCCCACAGGCACTTTCACGCCCCGCGCAGAAATCGCCCGGCTGCATGCGGCTTTACCAAAGCACGTGCTGCTCGTGATTGACCAAGCCTATGCCGAGTATATCGAGCCCGAGGATGACGATGCCGGGCTGGCGCTAGCGATGACCGAGCCCAATGTGCTGATCACGCGGACCTTCTCCAAGATATATGGGCTGGCCGCCGAACGGATCGGCTGGGGCTATGGTGCAGCACCGCTGATCGAGGCGATGCACCGCATTCGCCTGCCCTTCAACGTCACGACCGCCGGGCAATTGGCGGCAGTGGCGGCGCTTGGCGATCAGGATTTCGTCACCTCGACCCGCGCGCATAATGCCCATTGGCGGGCATGGCTGGCGGGCGAGATCGCTTCGATGGGCAATCACGGCCTGCGCGCAGTGCCATCCAAGGCCAATTTCCTGCTGGTGCTGTTCGAAGGCGCGGTGACCGCTGAAGCAGCGTATAAGGACCTAATGGAACGCGGCTATATCGTCCGCTGGTTGCCGGGCCAGGGCCTGCCGCACGGGCTGCGGATGACGATCGGCACTGAGGAAGAGACTCGCGGGCTGGCCACGGCCTTGCGCGATATTGTTGAGCATCAGCGCTGATGCTGCCTTTCGCCCGGGTCACCATTATCGGGCTGGGGCTGATCGGTTCGTCGATCGCCCATGCGATCCGCGCCAACATGCCGACCGTGCGTCTGACCGGGCATGATGCCGACCCCGATGTGCGTGACACCGCTATTCGACTTCAACTCTGCGATGACATCGCCGATACGGCCGGCGCCGCGGTAATCGATGCCGATCTGGTGATTTTATGCGTACCGGTGGGCGCGATGGCGGCCGCTGCCGCTGCTCTACGTGATGATCTGTCCCCCGAAGCGATCGTCAGCGATGTTGGCAGCTGCAAGGAAGAGGTGGCGCGCGTCCTGGTCGAGGCGCTCCCGGGCGCAACGATCGTCCCTGCGCATCCGGTGGCGGGCACCGAGCGTTCCGGGCCGGAGGCTGGGTTTGCCACGCTGTTCCAGGGTCGCTGGTGCATTGTGACCCCGATCGAGGGCATGCCCGAGACAGCGACCGAGAGGGTCAGCGATTTCTGGCGCAAGCTGGGAGCAGAGGTCGACCTGATGGCCCCCGACCATCACGACCGGGTGCTCGCGGTGACAAGCCATTTGCCCCATCTGATCGCCTATACGATCGTCGGCACGGCATCCGATCTGGAGGAAGTAACGCAATCCGAAGTGATCAAATATTCGGCCGGCGGTTTTCGCGATTTCACCCGGATCGCAGCATCGGACCCGACGATGTGGCGCGATGTGTTCCTGTCGAACCGGGAAGCCGTGCTCGACATGCTTCAACGCTTTTCTGAGGATTTGTCATCGCTCCAACGCGCGATCCGCTGGGGCAAGGGGGACGAGCTGTTCGATCTGTTCACCCGCACCCGCGCGGTCCGCCGCAGCATTATCGAACAAGGGCAGGATGATGCCGCCCCCGATTTCGGGCGATCGCACGAATAGCTTATTCGAGCACATTGATCGCCGCATGCACCCGCGCCTCGATCTCTTCCCGCGGCAATTTGGGCGGGATTCGTTCGCCGAACAGGAAGGTCACGACACCGGGGCGCTTGGGCCCCTTTTTCGGCCAAACCGCGCCTGAATTGATCGCGATCGGCACGACGGGCAGGCCAAGCACCCGGTACAGCCCGGCAAAGCCCGATTTGAGCGGCGGGGTCTCGCCCTGCGCGACGCGGGTGCCTTCGGGGAAGATCACCACTGATCGTCCCTGCGCGAGCGCTTGCCTTGCCTCACGCATCATCTGGCGCAGCGCCGCCGCGTTGCTATCGCGGTCAACAACGATCGCCCCGTAACGCTGCACCGCCCAGCCCCATACGGGGATCGAGGCGAGTTCGCGCTTGATGACGAACACGGGGTTACCCAGCGTCATACACAGATCGAGTGTCTCAAACATCGCATGATGCTTGACGGCGTAGAAGGTAGGCTCGGTGGCGATCTTTCCTTCATAGCGCGTGGTAATGCCCAGCGTTACACGCGCTGCAATCCGGTGAAAGCGCGACCAAAGATAGACATTGGCAATGAAAGCCCGCTGCCCGAACAGCGAGGTGATTGGCGTCGCCAGCACAATCGGTACCGATCCACCATAGAAAACGAGAACAAACAACCACGTCCGCAGGCGGTTAATCATCCGCCGATTCCCAGCCACAGCGCCACGCGCCGGACAAGATACTTGTCATATTCGGCGAGCAGCAGCAGGAATCGGGGGGCACCGGCCACACCGTCCCCCTCAACCCGAACATCGGGGCCGAGCGCATAAGTGAGTTCCAGCCGGGCGCGGCGCAAATGCCAGTCCGCCGTCACCAGCCGGACCGATTTATACCCGTGGCGGCGCACCCAATCTCGCGTTTCCTCAGCATTGGAACGGGTATCGACTGCCTCGCGCCCCAGATCGATACAACAAGCGAAAAGCTTGGGGGAAGTACGGTACTCGATCGCCAGGTCCACAGGGCGCACCCCCGGCGCCACCCCGGTCACCAGCATTCGCTTTGCGGCACCTGCCTGCATCAGTGCGATGCCGCGATCGATGCGCCCCGCCCCCCCGGTCGGCACCACGATGGCATCGGTACGGCGATTATCGAGCGGGCCGGGCAGAAACGCCATGAACCAGGCAAATCCCAGCAACCAGGCGATGGCGATAAGGCCGATGATCCGTCTGATCACAAAAACTGCCTCAAGGCGCCAAGCACAGCATAGCGCGCCGCCACCGTCGCCAGCAACGCGAACAGGATCGGCAGCCCGGCAAGCAGTACCCAGTCCCGCTCTGATAGCGCAATGCCACTGACCAAATCGGAGCCAAGCCCCGAAAGCTGGCTACCGACAAGGCTAATCGTCAGCATCGCCAGCACCGTGCCCGCCGCGCCGCCATAGAGCGTGTCGAGCGCGATCCGCCGCTGGAATAGCCGCGCGACCTGCATGTCGGTCGAGCCAAGCATGTGGAGCACCTCGATCGTCTCGCGGTGGGTATCAAGCCCCGCGCGCCCGACCAGAATCACGACGGCGGCAGTTGCCCCGGCCATCAGCACGACTAAGCCCGCTGCAAGCCAAATCATCAGCTGCATGAAATTGCTGACCGGCGACATCCAGCTTTCATGCCGGTCAATCCGCGCGGACGGCACCACGGCGCGAACGGCGCGTGCCAGGCGCGCAACCGCGCTGTCGGTGCCCGCCAGCAGCTCGACATCGATCATCGCGGGCATCGGCAGATCGGGATCGGCACCGTCTTCGCCCAGCCAGGGGCGCAGCAAGCCGGCCAGCTGGGCGCGATCGACCGGTTCGGCGCGCGCGACACCAGGTGTCTGCCGGATCAGGCGAAGCGCAGCCGCGGCGTCGCGTTCACGCGCGCCTTCATTGGCCTCGACGATCTGAACCGTCACGCGACCCGCAATCTGGCGATCGAGCACATTAGCCGCCGCCAGCGTCCCAAGCCCGAATGCTGCTGCCAGCACCGTCAGGAACAGCATGATCGCCATGATCCAGATCATCGATCGCGTCCGCCGACTTTCATCGAGCAGGCGACGATCGGCGGCGGGGGTGATGAGGCGAATCTTCACGTCGCGCCGCCCGGCGGATGGCGCAGCGAGCCGGTCGGATCGAGCAGGCGCCCCTGATCGAGCCGCATCATATGAGCATTGGGAATCCGCCCGAGCAGATGGAAATCATGCGTGGCGACCACCACCGTCGTACCGAGCCGGTTCAGGCTATCAAACAAGTGCAAAAGGCGTTCGGCCATGTCGGGATCGACATTGCCGGTCGGCTCGTCGGCGACCAGAATTTCGGGTCGGCCAATCACTGCGCGCGCGATGGCCACGCGCTGTTGCTCGCCACCCGACAAGGTTGGCGCTTTGGCATCGACCCGGTCGGACAAACCAACCCAGGCAAGCATTTCGCGCACAGGCGCCTCTACGTCAGCCTCCGGCACGCCGGAAACCCGCAGTGGCAAGGCGATATTGTCGTAGGCAGACAGGTGCGGCAGCAGCCGGAAATCCTGAAAAACCACCCCGATCCGGCGGCGAAAACCCGGCAGGCGATCGCGCGGCAGCGTCACCGCATCCTCACCGAACAGCCGGATCGACCCGCGCGTGGGGCGCTGCGACAGATAGAGCAGCTTGAGCAACGAGGTTTTTCCGGCGCCCGACGCGCCAGTCAGGAAATAGAAGGCGCCACTCGACAGGGAAAAGCTGACATCGGACAGGGTTTCCTGCCCGGTGCCATAGCGTAGCCCCACGTTGTCGAATTGAACGATGTTCGCCATGGCGGCGCGGTTTCCGCTTTCAATCGTTGGTTGACGTTCGTCGCAGCCATCGCACGCCCGGGCCACCGGCTCAAGCATACACGCCCTTCTCGCGCTTTGCCGCCCATCGGTTGCCGGTCCCCTCTTGCCACCAGCGCCTGCAACGTGCTTAGATTCGCTTTGGGATGGGGAAAGGGGCGATGCGCCCCAAAACAGACCTGACACTGCCGGGCAACAACGAAATACAGCGCCATGATACTGGAATGCACCGAATGTCGGACGCGGTATCTGGTCCCCGATGCGGCCATCGGGGCAGACGGCCGCACGGTGCGCTGCGCCAGTTGCAAGCATAGCTGGTTTCAGGCGCCGCCCCCGCTCGATCTGGTCACACGCGCAGAGGAGTTGCAATCGGCAAGCCCGAGGATCGAACCGGCGCCTGCGGATCGCGCCCCGCCGGTTGCGCCACAAGTTGCAGCTGCGCCGCGCTCGCCTCAACGCGTCGCCGATTCAAGTGGTTTCGATCCCTTTGCCCACCGGGCGCCATTTCGCCCGCGCCGCAACCCTGCGCGCCGCCAGACGATTGCCGCTGTCGCCGCAGGTGGCGCAATGCTCGCCGGGGTGGCGGGGATCCTCTATTCGGGCGCGCCTGGCTTTGCGACGCAGCTTGGACTTGCCCAAGCGGTGAAAGACGATCCGCTGGTTATCGAGCAATATCCGATCGATCGACGCGACTTGCCGACGGGTACCGAGCTGTTTGCCGTGAGCGGG
Source organism: Sphingomonas sp. 28-62-11 (assembly GCF_002278865.1). Taxonomy (NCBI): domain Bacteria; kingdom Pseudomonadati; phylum Pseudomonadota; class Alphaproteobacteria; order Sphingomonadales; family Sphingomonadaceae; genus Sphingomonas; species Sphingomonas sp. 28-62-11. The sequence continues at coordinate 96,822 of NZ_NCGB01000022.1, forward strand.
CGGATCATGAACAAGTCGAGCACCCGCCAGCGCGTGCCTGATATTCGCGCCGAACTTCGTGATGGTACAGCGGTCAATTCCCGAATCGTGTTCAGCTGGACCATCACGCCCGAACAGCGCACCCTGGCGCCGGGCGCTTCGATCGAGTTCAACAGCGCGCAAACCGATGTGCCCGCCAATTCAAAACGGCTCGACTTTACGTTTGAGCGCGGACCCGTTGGCTGATCATATAGAATCGTGCTGCGTGCAGGATGGCTGCAGCGAGCATCCCGATGCCTGAGGCCAGCACCAATCCCAACGCGCCCCAGCCACTGTTTACCAGCCAAAGCCCCAATCCGCCGGTGACGACAAAATAGGCGATGATGCTGTTCACACCTGCCACGACCTGATCTCCCAGCGATCGTAGCGCATAGACCAGCACCACCTGCGCACTGTCGAACAGGATGAACGGTGCCCATATCGGCAACATCGCCAGCGCGGTCGCGTGAACCGCAGACGTTGCTGGAAACAGGCTGGTAATTGGTCCGGCAGCGACAATCAGAACCGCAGCGAGAATGCCGGTCACCGCCACGGTAATCCACACTGCGATCAATGACCGCGCGATGGCGGCGCCGGGATTACCCTCCCCCACCGCATTGCCCGCCCGAACCCCCGCTGCCGATCCCAGCCCCATCGCGACCGAGAAAGTGACGTTGTGAATGGCGAACACGATCTGAAAAGCATGGGCGGTCGCGTCGCCCAGTTGGGTCGATAGCGCGATCAGCACGGCGAACCCGGCAAGCTCCAGACTTGAGGCGATGGCGGGCACCACCCCGAACAGGAACAAACGACCCACCGCGCTGGCGATGCCCGCCCAGGCCGCCACGCCGAAATCACGCACGCCGCGCGCCACCGCCGAGGGAAGCGTCCAAACTGCGATCATCAACCCAGCAGCACCAAATGCATAGGCAATCGCCGTCGCGAGCACCGCACCCAGCGCCCCCAGCGCAGGCAGTCCGAGATGCCCGCCGGACAATGCCCAGGCAAGCACGGCGTTGAACGGCAGGATCGAAAAATTCACAACGGTGACGCGGCCGGGGCGGCTTACCCCTTCAAGGAAGAAACTCACCGCGATGATAATCAGTCCCAAGGGATAGGAAAGCCCAAGCACGCGCACCACCGGTACGGTATCGTCGATCAGCGCGGGTGCCACCCCTAGCCCGGCGAGCAGTTGGGCAGCGAACAGATACAGGATCAGCCCCATGACGCTTCCCACAGCGAGCGCCAGCGCGATGCCCTCGCGCAGCACACGACCCGTGGCAGGCAAATCGCCTGCGCCATCGGCACGCGCTGCGAAGACGAGAATGCCCGATAAACACCCAAGCCCGGCAACGATCGTGATGAAGCTGAGCGTCCGACTGGCGGCGAGAATCGCCACCTGATCGGTACTGACAAGACCGACCACCGCTACGTCGGTGACGTGCAGCAGTGTCCAGTTCAGGCTGGTCATGATCACCGGCCAGGCCAGCGACAACAGCCGACGCGTCTCGTTGGGCAGGCGATCGATATGGGTCATGGCGGCTGCTCTAGGCGGTCGGGCACCGGACCGGAAGCCTCAGCCGAGGCAGATCGCCCGCAAGATATCGCGCTTGTAAGCCCCGCCTCGCTTTGCTAGGGCCTCGCGCCTACCGGCAGCCGGGCCCCATTCGTCAAAATGGGTCGGCAGCGTTTCACGTGCGGCCGTGGCGGAACTGGTAGACGCGCAACGTTGAGGTCGTTGTGGGCGAAAGCCCGTGGAAGTTCGAGTCTTCTCGGCCGCACCACTTAGCGTCCATCGAAACAACCGGTCCGCTTCGCCAATCGCAACATCGTTAACCGAAGCCTCTCGGCGGATCATCAGCCCGTCGCCATCGAACGCCCATTGTTCATTGCCATGGCTGCGCCACCAACGGCCACCGGCATCATGCGATTCATACACAAACCGCACGGCAATCCGGTTGTCGGTGAACGCCCAGACTTCCTTGATGAGCCGATACTCAAACTCCGCTGCCCATTTGCGCGTCAGGAAATCGATGATCGCTGCGCGACCCGTGAAAAAATCCGACCGGGTTCGCCAGCGGCTATTCTCGCTATAGGCGAGCGCGACACGCCCCGGATCACGGCTGTTCCAGGCATCTTCGGCCATTCGCGCCTTGAGCGCTGCGGTTTCGATCGTGAACGGGGGCACGGGCGGGCGCGACATGGGTAATCTCCGGGATGATGTCCAAGCGGGACCCCAGCATTGTATCGCCTTCACGGTGCGGTAGAATATACTGAAGATGGAAATGATTGTTTCGCTGGGCGGAACCAATGGACCAACTGCATATGATGCGTGTCTTTGTGAAAGCCGCCGAAACTGGCGGTTTTGCGGCAACCGCACGCCAGCTGAGCCTGAGCGCGCCTGCAGTCACGCGGGCCATTGCCGCACTCGAAAGCCATATCGGCGCACGGTTGTTTATCCGGACGACCCGGACGATCAGGCTGACCGATATCGGGCAGCGCTATCTCGACGATTGCCGCCGCATCCTGGCCGATCTGGCGGAGGCAGAAGCAACGGCTGCAGGACGCCATGCCGTACCGAGCGGCCCGTTGGTGGTGACCGCGCCGACTTTGTTCGGGCAATATTACGTAATGCCCATCCTGCTCGATTATCTCGATATGCATCCCCGGGTGAAGGCCGAGGCGCTGTTTGTCGACCGCCTAACCAATATCGTCGAAGAAGGGATCGATGTTGCCGTCCGGATCGGGAACCTGCCCGATTCAAGCCATAGCGCCATCCGGGTTGGCCAGGTGCGCCGGGTTATCTGTGGATCACCGGCCTATTTTGCACGGCATGGCCGCCCGGCCGAACCCGGCGATCTGGCCGGGCACCGGATTATTGCAACCTCGCTTGGATCATCGCCAACACTGCCGGTTTGGCGCTTTGGACAGGCGGGCAAGACCGGCATCGAGATCGACTCACCCCTGCATTGCCACACGATTGATTCAGCGATCATCGCTGCCCGCGCCGGATGGGGACTAACCCGTGTCCTGTCCTACCAGATCGGCCCAGCGCTGTCGGCGGGCGACCTCGAAATCGTGCTGGCAGATCATGAAGAACCGCCATTGCCCGTCCATATCCTTCACCATCAGGGAAGGCGGGCATCGGCGGCTGTTCGAAGTTTCATCGATCTGGCGGTTGAGAATCTTCGCACGATCAGTGTTATCAGCTAGAATCGCCGTCCATTATTACGATTACCGCAATGGTTTCGTACGATCGATGCGGCTTCTCCCTTGGTCCCGCGGGGGTTATCTCGGCCCCGACAAGGCGACGTTTAGCGCGCCCGGTGGGAGCTCAATCATGGACAAGGCCATCGAAACGCCCAGCGACATTTTCTTCTCGCCCGCGGTGAAGGCAGTGCAGTCAGCACGAGGATCGCGTGAAAATTATGCTCGCGCTGCGGCGCGCGGCGCCTTTCGCACCGAAATCAACGATGATTTGATCAGCCGCCTGGCCGAGGCTGACAGTTTCTACCTCGCCACCGCCAGCGCTGACGGGCAGCCCTATATCCAGCATCGCGGTGGACCGCCCGGCTTTATCCGGGTGCTCGACAAGCACCGGATCGCCTTTGCCGATTACCGCGGCAACAAACAGTATATCTCGACCGGCAATCTGTCGGAGAATGACCGCGCCCAGATATTCATCATGGATTATGTCAACCAACGCCGAGTGAAGATCTGGGGGCGCGCGGAAACAACGCAGGATCCGCAAATCATCGGGCAGTTGATGCCCGAAGGGTACCGCGCGCAGGGCGAACAGGCGATCATCTTCACCGTCGATGTTTGGGACCTGAACTGCCCTCAGCATATTCCGATTAAGCTGCCGCTGGCCGATGTGGCGCCGATCGTTACCGAGCTCCGCGCGCGCGTCGCCGATTTGGAAGCCGAACTTGCGCGACTGCGCTAACGCAGCTTGCTGATCGACAGGCCGTCGCTCTTGGCGCGATCCTTCACCGATTCCTCGCTACGCGTCATCGCCTTGGCAATCGCCTTCAAGGGCATATTCTTTTTGGCGAGGAGATGAAGTTTCTGAATCTCGTCCTGCGTCCAGGGCTGGCGATGTCGCTCAAATCGTTCTGCCACGTCGTTCATTCCAGACGAATAATGCGGCACAAAGGCCAGTGGCGCGTTATGACGCGATTAAGGCTATAGACCAATGCTATTCCGCTTGGCCTATCTGTCGCGTGAAGGTTCACCTTTGGTTGCTGCCGCTTATCTGAACGCCATTGGGACTGCGGTGCCGGGGCATGACATTCATCAAGCCTTTATCGGCTGGGCGCGCGCGCAGATTGCCGATGAGCGTCAGGGGGCGGTTTTCGACCGAATGGCCAAAAGGGCCGCGATCAACCATCGCTGGTCGGTACTGCCACCGACCGCCATAGGCGGATCGCCCGTCGATCCGGGCGGGTTTTATGATGTGGTCGGTGTGCCCGGCACAGCGGTGCGCATGGACCGTTACGCACAGGCTGCTCCCGTGCTGGGCAGGGCTGCGATTGATGACCTCGCCGATCGCGGCGACATTGCGGGCATCACCCATTTCGTTGTCGCGAGTTGCACCGGCTTTGTCGCACCGGGGATCGACCAGATCATCGCGCGTCAGCTTGGTCTAGCGCCATCGGTCGAGCGATTGCTGATTGGCTTCATGGGCTGTTACGCCGCCGTGGCCGCCATCCGTACCGCGCGCCATATTGTCCGCTCCGAACCCGATGCCCGCGTGCTGGTGCTATGTGTCGAGTTGTCGACGCTGCACCTGCAGCAAACCGATGCGATCGAGCCTTTGCTGGCGATGCTGCAGTTTGGCGATGGGGCCGCCGCCGCGCTCGTCACGGGCAAACCGGGCGGGTTCGTGCTCGGCCAGCCATTCGCGACGACATTGCCCGATTCCGAAGCGCTGATCCGCTGGGATGTTACCGATAGCGGCTTTGCGATGCATTTGTCCGGCGAAGTGCCAGGCCGAATCGCGGCTGGACTCGCCGACCCCGAATTTGCCCGCGCCGCAACGGGCGGGCGGGCGCCAGCTGAGATTGACGGCTGGGCAGTCCATGCCGGTGGCCGCTCGATCCTTGATGCGGTGGAAAACGCCCTCGCTATCGATCCCGCCAAACTACTGGCGTCGCGCCAGGTGCTTGCCGACTACGGCAATATGTCGTCGGCGACACTGATGTTCGCGCTCGCCAATCTGATTGATGGGCCAAAGATCACCGATGGCGTCGCGCTTGCCTTTGGGCCGGGCCTGGCGGCCGAGGGCTTTGGCTTTCGGCACGCGCCATGAGCAGACTCGCCACGCGCGCTATCGCCGAAGAGCTGATGGACGCTGAGGATCTCGACCCGGAAACCTATACGGCGGTGGTTGCCGATCTGGCACGGGTGAATGGCGTGACGATGGCGGCCCGGCCGACGCTGGCGTTTTTGAACCGCGCGGCCCGCGGAGCGAAGCGCCTAAAGCTGCTCGATGTCGGCTATGGAGACGGCGATATGCTGCGCCGGATCGCCCACTGGGCCGCGCGACGCGGGATCGACGTCGAGCTGGTCGGTGTTGACCTCAACCCCCGCAGCGAGTTGGCGGCGCGCGCGCATACCCCGGCGGGCCTGCCGATCACCTATCTGACGGGCGATTATGCCGATCATGCGGGGGCGGGCTGGGACTTGGTGATCAGCAGTCTGGTCGCGCATCACATGACGCAAGACCAGCTGATCGCTTTCCTGCGTTTCATGGAGACTGAATCGAATCGCGGCTGGTTCGTCAACGATCTCGAACGGCATGGTTTTGCCCATTGGGGCTTCCCCGTGCTGGCCACGCTGATGCGCTGGCACCCGATCGTGAAGCATGACGGGACGCTGTCGATCGCACGATCCTATCGCCCCAATGAATGGCCTGTGTTGCTGGCAGAAGCCGAGGTTACTGATGCGCACGTGAACCGCTATTTCCCGTTTCGGCTATGCGTCGAACGCCTGCGCTGATCATCGGTGGTGGCCCGGCGGGGGCAGCGACCGCGATTATGCTGGCACAGGCACGCCTGCCGCACCTGCTGATCGAACGGACCGCAACGACGGGTGACGCGCTATGCGGCGGCTTTCTAAGCTGGCGGTCGCTCGATTCATTGCAGTCGCTTGGCATCGACCCTGAGACGCTGAACCCCAATTTATTGACCACCGCGCGGCTGTTCGTCGGCGATCAACTGGCCCAAGCCCCGTTGCCACGGCCAGCGCGTGGCGTTTCCCGCCACCGGCTCGATAGCGTGATGATCGCGCGAGCGATTGCGCTGGGCGCGAATATTGAGCGCGGCGTCGATGCGCGGGGCTGGTCTGACCAAGGCGTTCGGCTGCAGGACGGGACGGTACTGGCGGCGGATGCGATCTTCCTGGCGACCGGCAAGCGCGATCTGCGCGGTGCGACGCGCCCGCCGGAGGCGCAGGAGGCGGATCCGTCGCTTGGGCTCCGGGTGCGGTTGGCAGCATCGCCAGCCCTGCACCGCCTGCTCGACGGCGCGATCGAGCTGCATCTCTTCGATCGCGGCTATGTCGGGCTGAACCTGCAGGAGGATGGTTCGGGCAATTTCTGCCTTGCCGTCCACCGATCACGCCTGATCGAAGCGGGTGGCCCCGAACCATTGCTGGCATCGATCGCCGCCGAATGCCCCCGGATTGCCGAGCGGCTAGCCTATCGCGCGCCCGGGGCAATCGATGCGGTCGCCAATGTTCCTTATGGCTGGCGATTGCGCCACGGAGTGCCGGGCATGTTCCGGCTGGGCGATCAGGCCGCCGTCATCCCGTCATTGGCGGGTGAGGGCATGGGAATCGCCATCGCCAGCGGTATTCGGGCAGCCCAGGCCTATACCCGTGACGGGGCGGCCGCCGCCCCGGACTTTCAGCACCGGCTCGCCCGCGACCTGGCCCGACCGCTCGCGATTGCGGGCATGATCCGCGCAGCGGCCGAGCGCCCGGCATTCGCGCGCCCCTTGGTGACGATCGCGCGCACCTTTCCGTTGTTGATCGACATTGCTGCCCGCCTGACCCGGATCGATCATTCACCGATTGACGCCAGCAGCGCAGCGTAAGAGATTGCACCGCATGGATCACATCACCCTGTCCGACGCTGAATGGCGCGCCAAACTCTCCCCCGAGGCCTATCATGTGCTGCGCGAGGCCGGCACCGAGCGTGCCTTTACCGGTCGCTATAATGACAACAAGGCCGACGGCATCTATCACTGCGGGGGCTGCGGGCTCGAGCTGTTCGACAGCGCCGACAAATATGATTCGGGTTCGGGCTGGCCAAGCTTCACCCAGCCGATCGCGCCCGAATATGTCACCGAACATCGCGATGAAAGCCATGGGATGATCCGGATCGAGGCGTGTTGCGCGCGGTGCGATGGGCATCTGGGCCATGTGTTTCCCGATGGCCCGGCACCAACCGGGCTGCGCTATTGTATGAACTCACTGTCGCTCGATTTTCAGCCGCGCGACTAAAGCAGGCGAACCGATCAGGCGTTCGGGCTTTGGGGTGAACGCTGCGGGCCAGATGGCTTGTGAGTGTGCCAGATAAGCGGTATTCCGCCTGCACTTCATGGCAAACTTCACCCTTCCCGCTTTGTCCCCCCTGTGGCGCCGCCGGATCGTGCTTGCCCTGCAGATCATGGGCGGGCTGGCCGCGGCCGGACTGATCGCGCTGATCGTTGCGGTTTATGTAGCCAAAGCGCAGCTGCCGAGCTTTGACGAGCTGAAATCATCGCCCAACGGCCAGACGATCCGGGTCCATGCCGCTGACGGCACCGTGATCGTGTCGATCGGCCCCAGCTATGGCGAATGGCTACCTTATGATCGGATTCCGGTGGTGATGCGCGATGCCACCGTCTCGGTCGAAGACCGTCGCTTTCGCTCACACCCAGGGGTTGATCCGATCGCGCTCGTGCGGATCGTGCAATTCGCCATCGCCAATCGCGGCACTGGGCGGCGATTACAGGGCGCATCAACGATCACCCAACAGGTCGCCCGCACGATCTTCCTGTCGAACCGGTACACGTTTGGCCGCAAGATCCGCGAAATGGTGCTCGCGCTCGCGCTCGAACGCCAGTTCAGCAAGGATCAGATCCTCGAATTGTACCTCAACAAGGTCTATTTCGGGGGCGGTGCGTACGGCATCGACGCCGCGTCGCGCCGTTTCTTCGGGCATGGCGCCGATCGGCTGAGCCTGGAAGAAGCCGCCGTGATCGCCGGGCTGGTGAAGGCGCCATCGCATTATTCCCCCACCGCCGATGCGGAAGCGGCGATCGGGCGCGCGGGCGTGGTGATTGGCGTCATGCAGGAAACCGGCGCGATCACCGCTGAGCAAGCCGCCGCTGCCGATCCTTCATCGGTCAAGCTGGCGCCGGAGCCCAAGCAGAACAGCGTCCGCTATTTCACCGATTGGGCACTCCCGCAGCTCGAGCTACTGATCGATGAAACAACCCGTCCGCTGGAGGTGTGGACCACGCTCGACCTGCCCATGCAGCGTGCCGCCGATGCCGCGATCCGGGCCGCTGCGCCCAGCAACGCACAAGGGGCATTGGTCGCACTTGATCGTGATGGCGCCGTGCGATCGATGGTGGGTGGCAAGGATTATGTTGCGTCAATCTACAACCGATCGACCCAGGCCGTGCGCCAGCCGGGATCGGCGTTCAAGCTGTTCGTTTATCTCGCCGCGCTTGAGGCCGGGCACCGTACCGAGGAAAAAGTGGTCGACGAGCCTGTGACGATCAACGGCTGGAGCCCGCGCAACAGTTCCGGCCGCAATTCGGGCGAGATGACGCTGCGGAACGCTTTTGCCTATTCGATCAATACCGTCGCCGCCAAGCTCGGCCAGGATGTCGGCTTTGCGACAATTGCCGATATGGCGCGGCGGTTTGGCATCACCACCCCGGTCAATACTCAGCCTGCGATGGTCCTCGGCAGCTCCGATGTCCGCCTGATTGAAATGACGCGGGCCTTCGCGTCGGTCGCAAACAAAGGCGTTGCCGTGACGCCCTATGGAATCACCAAGGTGACCGCAAACGGCGTGACCATCTACGCGCATGAGGTTGACCGTTCGCAGGTGCTGGTTGCCCCCAGTGTGGCAGCGCAAATGACCGATCTTTTGCAAACCGCTGTCAATACGGGGTCCGGCCGCGCCGCACAGATCGGGCGACCGGTCGCGGGCAAGACCGGCACGACCACGTCGAACAAGGATGGCTGGTTTCTAGGCTTTTCGAGCGGGTTGACCACCGGCGTTTGGATGGGCCGCGACGATGCCCGCACCGTCCCCGGCCTGCAGGGCGGCACCGCGCCCGCGCGTGCTTTTGCTGCCTTCATGAAAGTTGCGGTGGCACGCCGCCCCGTTGAGCAGTTCGAAACCGCCGTCACCCTGCCCGATGAATCCGCGCTCGACGAGGAATCCTATTTCGGCCAGCCCGACAATGGCTTGTTCGTTGACGAGAATGGCAATCCCGTCGACCCGGACAGCACGGCGCCCGCCGATGGTAGTATGGTTACTCCCGATGGTGGTCCGATTGACGGCGATGCACCACCGGCTGATGAGGGGGACCGGCGCCCAGGGCAGCAGCTCGATCAGGCCTGGATGGACCGTGTGCTTGGCCGGTCCAATGGTCCCCGATCGGGAACCAACCCGCCAGCATCGCGAACGCCACCCGGCGATCGTTCTCAGGAATCGCGCCCCAACCAGTGAAGCGCAGCGCCGTGGCGCCGCAACCAGACGCGCGCAGCCCCGGCATCGACCCCAACCAATTGATCGACCAGTGCATGAAATTCCGGCCCGTGATTCATATGCACGCGGTGCGCCACTTCATGTGCCACGGTGGCGCGGCGAACCCGATCGGGCATCAGGATCAGCCGCCAGCTATACCGGATCATCCCGCTTGATGCGCAGCTACCCCAGCGCGCCTTCGGATCGCCGACCGATACCCCGCTCACCGTTACGCCGACGCGCCCGGCAAACTCGGCGGTTTCGGCGCTCAGCACGGCCAGTGCCTCGCGCTTCAGCCAGGCCGTGATGCGGCGGGACAAGCCATCGATCGGGCCGCCACAATGGAGCCAATCGCCAACCCGCGATACCCGGCGCGATGCAGTTTCATCCCACACGATCGTCACATCGCCATCGCCCATCGGGATGGTCGCGCCCGGTACAAAGGGACGCGGCACTGGCAGTTTGGCGCGCTGTTCGGCGATCCATTCGCCATGCGCCTCTGCCCAACGGAGCGCCGGCGCCAGCGCGGCGCGCTTCGGCAGCGTCAAGCGCACCGCGCCTGTCGCCGGATCAACACTCAGCCGCGCGCGCCGCGCGCGCGGGTGGCGAACGACCTCGATTCCTGCGGTCACAATTCGCGATCGATCAGATGATGTTCGAGCTCACCGGCATCATCCTCCGAAATCGTCCGGCCCCGTACCGACATGCCCGCACGGTGAATCGCCTGCCGATCGCCGCAAACGAGGTAGTGCCAATCAGGCAACGGCTTGCCATCTTCGCGCAGCCGGTAAGCGCAACTGCCGGGCAGCCAATCGATCTGCGCTAGTTTGGCAGGAGTCAGCCGCACGCATTCGGCGACAAAGGCATGGCGGTGCTTGTAGTTCGAGCATTGCGCGGTTTCACGATCGAGCAGCCGACACGAGACATTGGTTGGCAGCAATTCGCCGGTCTCTTCGTCCTCAAGCTTGTGGACGCAGCATTTGCCGCAGCCATCGCACAGCGCCTCCCATTGCGCGCGATCGAGTTTGTGCAGCGGGGTGTCTTCCCAGAATTTGCCTGCCATCCGGCTGGTCACTTCGCCCAGCGCTTGATCGCGTTGACGATCTCGTCAGGGGATTTATCCTGCGGGAGTAGCGCCAGCGGTTCGCCCTTCGGCCCGAACAAATAGGCAAGGCGGCTGTGATCGACGATATAGCCACCATCGGGACGCTTAGGCTTGGCCTCTGAATAAATCGCAAAACGCTTTTTCACTGCGTCGATCTGCGCCTGGGTGCCGGTAAGCGCAATCAGCCGGGGCGAGAAGGCACCAGCAAATTGTTTCAGCGCCGCCGGGGTATCGCGCGCGGGATCGACGGTGATGAAAATCGGCACGACGCGGGCCGACAGCGCCGGATCACGCTGATCCAGCGCGCGCATCGCCAACGCGATGTTCTGTACGTCGACCGGGCAGACATCGGGGCAATAGCTGTAGCCAAAATAAATGATGCGATATTTACCCGCGAAATCGCTGTCGCGAACCAGCTTTCCGTTCTGGTCGGTGAGTGCGAATGGGCCCCCGATCCGGGCACCGGCGAGCGGCGGTGTTGCGGTTTCCTGACCAGGCGTACCCGGGACGGAACACCCCGCCAGCACCACTGCCGTGATGAGCGCAAGCGTGCGTTTCAATTTCTCGTTCATGGCGCGACAAGCCATGATCTGTTATCGAACAGCGTGCAAGTGGCGGGTGTTAGCCCCGCACCGAGAACAAGGATGCGATATAAACATGGCAGCAACTATGCGGAAACTGGCAATCATGGCAGCGGCTTGCCTGGCCAGCGGCGTGATCAACGGCCCGATTTCAGCGCAGCTGGGGCAGTCACCCGGCGCGAAGTTTCTGGAAGCGGTGAAGGAAGAGAAAAACAACGAGGTTGTCGCGGCCGTCAACGAAAATGGTGCCGCGATCGTCAATACCCGCGATTTCTCGAGCCGTGAAACCGCGCTCCATATCGTCGCCAAGCGGGGTGATGTGCTCTACACGCGTTTCCTGCTGCAGAAGGGCGGCAACCCCAATTTGCGCGATGTACGGGGCAGCACGCCCCTGCTGGTCGCGGTGAGCAACGGCCATGCCGATCTGGTTTCCGTGTTCGTCGCCGCCAAGGCCAATGTGAACCAAGGCAATGACAGCGGCGAGACCCCGTTGATCAAGGCCGTCCAACGACGCGATCTGGTGATGGTGCGTGAACTGATCGCTGCAGGTGCTGATCCCGATCAGGCGGATTCACTCGCCGGCAAATCAGCGCGGATCTATGCCAATGAGGATACGCGCACGCCGGCTCTTGCCAAGATTTTCGCCGATATACCCAAGCGCGAGCGACGGGCTGTGTCTGGGCCGACGCTTTAAGCGAGAGAGGTAGCGCTATCCCAGAATTTCGGCTTCGGGATCGATCGACTGGATCAATCGCCGACCTGCCCGGCGGGCAAAAGCGAGCGTGTTGCGCTTGCGCGCCGCCGCGGGCATCGGCGCGCTAAACGCCTCACGCACGATCATTGCATCATACCGATCGGCGACAATGATGCCTGTCCGTTCGGGTAGAAAAGCGGCCCCACGCAGCGGCGCCAGATCAAAGCCCGTCGGCACTGCCCAGAAATAGCGATCGCAATGCGCCAGATAATCGGTCCATTTGCCATCGCCCAACAAATCGGCCCGTGATGTTTTGATTTCGACGATCACAATGCCGCCCCGCGCATCGATGGCCATCAAATCAGCACGGCGCCCGCCTTCAAGCGGCACTTCGCCCATGGTGATCAGATCGTGGCGGAGGAGCATCCGAGTGACGCCCCGGACGAGATCGGCAGCACAGCCAGGCGCCACAGGGCTGATCGGCATACGATCGGGGAAAGGCTCAGAAAGCATTTCCCCGACCTAGAACATTACACGAACAAAATAAAGGCCGTGAGTTACGGCGATACGCAGTTAGCGGTAAAAGACGTGGCCACCGATGGCTGCCACGCGCGTAAGCCGCCAGCCGGGTGAGACGTGACGCGCATGGAAGAACAAGGCGTTCGCCACGGGGCTTTCCCAACGCTCAGCCATGGCAACCTGCGCAACCGCCAAGGCGGTGCGATATTGGGCGTTACCGTTGCCAATGCTTGGCATACGGCCGCCGCGCACGAACGAGAATTGCCCAGGCTGCTTGACGACCGAACAGATTGATCGGGGGAAACGACCTGATTTCGTGCGATTGATCACGACATTGGCAACGGCAAGCTGGCCTTGCAGCGACTCACCCTTTGATTCGAAAAAAATCGTCCCTGCCAGGCAGGCCAGATCGCTGTCGACCGTCATGGGCGGTTCCTGCGCAGCAACGGCAGCAGCCAGTGTTGCATAGGACCGACGCTCGACCGGGAGGCCACGATCGATGTTCTGCGGATCATCCGCAATAACTGGATCGGAAGGGGGTGTTGCGGTGGGCACTATGGGTGCCGAAGGAACTGAAGCCGGTGCCAGGACGTTGGATATTCCGGGGCTGTCAGTCGACGCTGGTGCTGTAATCACCAAGGTCCTGTCGAGTTCGATCGCGAACCCGGGGGTGCCGGAGCCTGCCAGGCTGGCGGCACAGAAAACCGCGATGACGATCGCGGCTCGAAGAGAAAACTGCATTGAAACTGCTAAATATGCGGTTGGCGCGCGGTCGTGATCGCCTGAATTGGCACCACGCCGGGCATACCCCCCGACTGCGTCACTGACCGATATCGCACATCAGCACAGCACAACGCGTATTTCGAAGCGCCGCCGTTTCGTTGTGCGGCGCAATATAGTCAACCCGCGGCGATCGTTTCAGCGGCGAACCGTTCCGCTTCCGGGATATCCAGTTCAATCACCCATAGGTCGGGATCACGATCGCGTCGCCGGTGCCAATAGGCGGTCACCTGCGCCGGATCATCGCCCGCCACTGCCGCGACAGCAACGAGGCCAACCGCGCCTGTTGGACCGATTCCACGCTCCAATATTTTGAAATCATTGCCTTTTTGGCAAGTAATGACGAGAATAGCACCGGCCTGAAGGTCTCCCTTGGCAAGCACCATCGCCATGCCCCCGGCATCATTAACACGGCGTAACAAGGCATTGACCAGCACCGTGCTGGGCAGCCAATCGCTCATGCCGGACGATAACCGGGCAGGCTGGCGAGCGGGATACGCGAGCGCATGAAGGTGCCGGTGCCTCGCGCAACTTCTTCACCGTTTGCATCAATCAACCGCGCATCGGCAATCAGCACGCGCCGCTGTCCACTGATCCAGCGCCCTTCCGCGGTAACCAATCCTTCGGTCATCGGGCGGGTAAACAACAGGTTGAAGGCCGTGGTGAGCAAGAAGCGATCAGTCACCAGACTGTTTGCCGCATAAAAGGCGGCATCATCGAGCATTTTAAAATAACTGGTGCCGTGCGCCGCGCCGCCAGCGTGATAGTAACGCGAATCGAGCGAAAAGGTGATGCGAGCAACACCTGATTCGGGGATTACCAGTCGCGAATCGAACAACCGGTTGATCGGCGCCGCCGCATAGAGCGATTCGAGCGCACGGTAATGTGCAGCCGCGCCCTCAATTGCCGCCCCGGCCACCTCAGGCGGCATCGCGCGCCTCATCTCCCGTCCACAAGGCATACAGGGCGTCGGGCGAACCGGCACCGCGCAACTTCGCGACAAAACTGCGATCACGCAGATGGCGGGAAACGCGCGCCAGCGCCTTCAAATGATTCGCACCGGCATCCAGCGGGGACAAGAGCATGAAGATGATATCGACCGGCAGTTCATCAATCGCCTGAAAATCGACAGGATGAGCAAGATGGATAAACGCGCCGATGACATGGTCGATATCGGCCAGCTTGCCATGCGGTATCGCCACCGCGCCGCCGAAACCGGTTGAGCCAAGCCGTTCCCGATCCGCCAACACCCCGGCAATCACTTTGGCGTCAAGATTGTAGACTTGCGCGGCAACTTGCGCAAGTTGCTGTAAAACAGCCTTTTTGTTGGCAGCCGACACATCGTTGAGCACAGCTTGCGGTAGCAGCAGATCACTGAAATTGGTCATCATGGTTCCAGTCGCAGCACCGGCGTCGCTGTTGGCGCACGAGGGAGCGGTGGCGCCGCATAGCGCCGATTGACCCGCAGCGAAAGCGTCAGCTGCTGCGTTGTGGCTCAACCCAGCCGATCGTGCCATCACCCCGTCGATAGACCATATTATAGGCACCCGTGCCGCTGTTACGAAACAACAGTGCGGTGGTGTTGCGCAGATCGAGCATCATAACGGCATCGGATACCGTCGTATCGGGCACATCAACGCGCATTTCGGCAACGATTGCCGGAAAATCCTGCGCTTCGCTTTCAACGTCTTCCTCGCGAAACAGCGTATAGCCTGCATTGTTGGCGAGCCCATCGAAACCGTTCACCGCCGAACTGGTATGCCGATCCTTTAACCGGCGCATATAGCGACGAAGCTGTTTCTCGATCTTGTCGGCGGCGCCATCAAACGCAGGCGGCGCTTCCATCGCATCTCCGCGTGCCTTCAGCACCACGCCCTGCATGACGTGCGCCACGATATCACAACTGAAGCCATGATCGTGCGGCCCACGCCCAAAGGTCACCTGGGCCGAAATAGCGCGTGAGAAATATTTCTCGGCAATGCCCTGCAATCGATCCTCGACACGCTGCCGCAATGCCTCACCGGTATCGACCTGATGGCCAGAAACGCGGATATCCATGTCTTTCCTCCTCGATTGGGGCAATGCGTATCAACTTTGGGGCAACGAGCCCCACAGCGGATTGTTCACGCCTTCCATAAACCGGCGATGCCGATTGGCGTCTTCTTCGCTGACCGCGAAGATTCGTTGCGGTCGAATGATGCTGGGCGTCGGTGCGGCGACCTCGTTCCGCTCGGCAATCGACTCGGCGACGAGCGTCAACCCGATCTGGCGACCGCCGGTCAGTTCGACATAGACCTGTGCCAGCAGCTGGGCATCAAGCAACGCGCCGTGCAACACCCGGTGGCTGCGATCGATGCCGAAGCGGGTGCACAGCGCATCGAGCGAATGTTTCGCGCCAGGGTGGCGGCTGCGCGCCATGGCGACGGTATCCACCATTCGATCGAGCGACACGATCGGCCGGCCGATACGCTTCAGCTCGCCGTTCAGAAAGCCGAAATCGAAGCTCGCATTATGCGCAACGAGCGGGCTGTCCCCCAGAAACTCCAGCAAATCATCGCAGAGATGCGTGAACAGCGGCTTGTCGGCAAGGAATGCGTCGCTGAGGCCGTGGATTGCCTGTGCCTCTGGCGCCATCGGGCGTTCGGGATGGAAATAGGCGTGGAAGGTTGACCCGGTTTCAACCCGGTTTATCAACTCGACACAGCCGATCTCGACCAGCCGATCGCCATTGGAAAAACTCAGGCCGGTCGTCTCGGTATCAAAGACAATCTCGCGCATCGCGTTGTTATCCACCTGTCCCGGCCAACAGGCAAGCGATGACGGCACGAACCGCGTCCCGCGTTTGATCGATCGGCACATCGGTCGCGATAACAAAGTCGGCGCGCGTCTGCTTTTCAGCGTCGGGCAACTGACGCGCCAGAATGGCCGCGAGCCGTTCAGGGCTCTGGCCCGGCCTGGCGAGCACGCGGGCGCGCTGCACCTCGGCTGAAGCCGATACTACGACCACCTTGTCAACACCCCTGTCGCCGCCGGTTTCGAACAACAACGGCACATCGAACACGATGATCGGCGCGTCTTGGTGCGCAGCCACAAACGCTGCACGTGCGGCCCCGACGGCGGGATGCACGATCGCCTCAAGCCGCTTCATCGCTGCATCATCGCCGAACACGGCTGCGCCCAATGCGGCACGATCCACCCCATTTGGCCCGGTTGTGCCCGGAAAGGCTTGTTCGATGGCCGGCACGATCACGCCGCCCGGCCCTTGAAGCTGATGAACGGCGGCATCGGCATCAAACACTGGCACGCCTTCATCGACAAACATCGCCGCGACAGTGGACTTGCCCATCCCGATCGATCCGGTGAGTCCCAACGTGATCATAGAAGAAGTGCGCGTAGATCATCATCACGGTCGCGCGGGGGCTCGACACCGAACAGGATCTCAAATGCAAGTGCAGCTTGACCGATCAGTATTTCGAGCCCGTCGACCGTATCGAGGCCGCGCGCGCGCGCGGCCTCCAGCAGCGGCGTTTCGAGCGGGGCATAGACAATGTCATACACAACGGCATTGTCCGGCAGCGGGTCAAGATCGATCGCCAGTGGCGGTTGGCCCTTCATCCCCAGCGCACTGGCGTTCACGACCAGCGCAGCGGGCGGCAGCGGTGCGCCCAAGGGCAGTGCATCGCCCTTCAACCCGAACGATGCGAGCAAGGCAGCCGCTTTCAGCACATTGCGGTTGAGCACCGTGACCTTGCCTACGCCGAGGCGCGACAACGCAAACAGAATTGCTCGTGCCGCGCCCCCTGCGCCAATCACGACAATCGGCGCACCCGTAACATCAAGACCGGCGATTGGCGCATAGAACCCGCCAGCATCGGTATTCGTGCCGAAAACAACACCTTGCTCGTTCCGGGCAACGGTGTTGATCGCGCCGATGCTGGCACGCACACCACCGGGATCCGCGACATGATCGAGCGCCGCGATTTTGTGCGGGATGGTGACATTGCATCCGCACCAGGCGGGATCGGCGCTCCGATCGGCAAAGTAGGCGGACAGTGTTTCCGGCGTGACATGGCAAGCGCGATAATCGGCATCGATCCCGAGCGCTTTCAGCCAGAAACCGTGAATAACCGGCGATTTGCTGTGCGCGATTGGATCGCCGATGACCTCAGCGTAGCGACGTTTCATGACGCCATGGTCCCGCGTTGGCGAAGATAGCCAAGCACTGGCAGCAGCGGCATGCCGAGGATCGTGAAGTGGTTGCCTTCGATCCGATCGAACAGCGTCACGCCACGCCCCTCAATTCTAAAGCAGCCAACGCACTGAGCAATGGCGGGCCATTCGTCGTCAAGATACGCCTCGATAAAAGCAGGAGACAGGGATCGAACCACTAACCGAGCCTGATCCACATGACGCCAAACCGGGCGGCCCTGTTCGGCAACGACAGCGGCGCTGATCAAGTGGTGCGTTCCCCCTGAAAGCGAGGCTAGGTGCTGCTGGGCCGTTTCGCGATCGGCGGGCTTATCGAGCAAGACGCCATCCGCGCGAGCCACAATCGAATCACTTCCCAACACCAAAGCAGCGGGATGAGCCTGGGAAATCTTGATGGCCTTCACCTCAGCCAAAGCATCGGCAATATCGCGCGGTGAATGATTGGCGGCAAGGAGGGATGCCTTGACGCCAGCTTCGTCGATATGTGCCGGCATAGCCGTGTAGGCCACGCCAGCAGCATCAAGCATCGCTCGGCGGGATGCGCTTTGGGACGCCAGGATCAAACTCATGCAGGTGCCAGCCGATCATTGACCAGCGCGATGATCGCGGCTGCCGTTTCCTCGATAGAGCGCCGAGTGACGTCGATCACAGGCCAACCATTATCGGCAAACATCCGGCGGGCAAAAGTGACTTCATGAGTTACCGCTTCCTGATCGACATAAGCGGTTTCCGGGGCCTGATTCAGCGACAGTAGCCGGTTGCGTCGCACTTGAATCAATCGGTCCGCGCTGGTGGTGAGCCCGACAACCAGCGGATTCTTCAACGTGAAAAGGGCGGGCGGTGGCGGGACTTCGACCACAATCGGAATATTGGCCGTCCGATACCCTCGGTTTGCCAGATAAATTGCCGTCGGTGTTTTCGATGATCGCGACACACCGGCAAGGACAATGTCGGCATCTTCCCAGTCTTCCCAGCCAATGCCATCGTCATGCGCGATCGTATAATGAATCGCCTCGACCCTGGCGAAATAAGCAGCATCCAACACATGCTGACGACCAGGACGCGCTTTAGCTTGCTGGCCCAGCAATCCTGACAGTGCGTCGGTTACGGTATCAAGCGGCGCCACGGCCGAGAGGCCAAGCGCGCGACACTGTGCCTCCAGCGTACGACGGGTTTGCAAATTGACCAAGGTAAACAGCACAAGCCCCGGATTTTGCGCGATTTCCTGAACGATCCGCTCGAGATGCGCTTCGCTTCGAACCATCGGCCAAAAGTGACGGATCGTCTCGACATCATCATATTGGGCGAGCGCTGCCTTGGCGATGTTCTCCAGCGTCTCCCCCGTAGAATCAGAGAGCAAATGAAGGTGTAGGCGCATCAGCGAAACGGTTTTGTGGACAACATGGGGAAAAGGGCTAGCGCAACCCGGCCAATGCGCCAAGCACCGTTCGCCGCGCAGAACCCGCGTGGATCATTACTGTTTCATCCACATAGCCATCGACATACATCCATTCGATCAACAGTCTGTTGATCGTGTGAACGACGCCCCATCATCGCCGTGATTCATGGCCCCTAGCGGGTACGGCCTGTTGGCATTATCGGGATGAATGCCTAAGCCCCGCAATCAACGGTGCCATCACATCAACATCCTTTTATAGATTCTTCTAAGTAGATTGAGCAGGAGAGAGACGCTGTCTGATCACAAGCCGTTACTGGCGACTCTGCGGGGTGAGCGCCAGGATATCGCCCCGATTTGGCTGATGCGTCAGGCCGGGCGTTACCTGCCTGAATATCGCGCTTTGCGTGCAGAAAAGGGCGGCTTTCTCGATCTCGTCAACGATAGCGACGCGGCCGCTGAAGTAACGATCCAGCCGCTTCGACGGTTTGGTTTTGACGGTGCGATCCTGTTTTCCGATATTTTGATGGTGCCATCAGCCATGGGCCAAAGCCTGAGCTTTGGCGTTGGGGAAGGGCCAGCGCTTGCCCCTCCGCTTGTCGATACGGCACTGGGCGCCCTGCAGGCCGTCCCGGCGCGGCTGGAGCCGGTTTATGGCACGGTGCGTAAGGTTGCTGCGATGCTGTCGCCCCAGACCACGTTTCTGGGCTTTGCCGGCAGTCCCTGGACGGTGGCGACCTATATGGTGGCTGGCCATGGCAGCAAGGACCAGGCCGAGACCCGGCGTTATGCCTATCGTGATCCCCAGGCCTTTGCCGAGATTATCGACGCTATCGCAAGGGTGACCATCGAGTATGTGGGCAAGCAGATCGAGGCGGGGGTTGAAGCTGTTCAGTTGTTTGACAGCTGGTCGGGCAGCCTGTCTCCGGCGCAGTTCGAGCGCTGGGTGATCGCGCCCAATGCAGCGATTACCGCGGCACTGCATGCGCGATATCCCGATACGCCGATTATTGGCTTCCCCAAGGGAGCAGGGGCCAAGCTTGCAGCTTATGCGCGAGAAACCGGCGTTGATGCGCTTGGCCTTGATGAAACGCTCGATCCTGTTTGGGCCAACACGACGATTCCGCAGGATATGCCGGTACAGGGTAATCTTGATCCATTAGCGCTCATCACCGGCGGCGAGACGCTTGACCAGGCGATCGACTTCATCCTTTCGGCCTTTCCGGAACGGCCGCATGTCTTTAATCTCGGTCATGGTATTTTGCAGGATACCCCGATCGATCATGTCGATCGGCTATTGTCACGGGTGCGGGGAGCGCGGTGATGACGGGATGGCTCGGCAACGCCTATTTATGGGTCAAGGCGGCACATCTGATCTTCGTGATCTTTTGGATGGCTGGCTTGTTCATGTTGCCGCGTTTTCTGGTCTATCATCAGGAAGCGGGACTGGCATCGTCAGAGGCAGCGATCTGGGTCGATCGTGAGCAGAAGCTGCGATCGATCATCCTAACGCCATCACTGGTGATTGTCTGGGTTCTAGGCTTGTTTCTCGCGGCGCATTTGGGGTTGTTCAGCGGTGGCGCGGGATTGGGATGGCTTCATATCAAGCTATTGCTGGTTTTTGGACTGAGTGGTTATCACGGTTACATTGCCGCTTATTCGAAAAAATTAGCCAAGGGTATCCAGACGCTTAGTGGGCGTCAGGTTCGTTTGCTCAACGAAGTGCCGGGTATTGCGGCAGCGTTGATTGTGGTGTTGGCGATCGTCCAACCGTTCTGAAGCTTGCTTGACTTAGTCCACATGCAGCCGTAATTCGTTGCTATTCACCACAAGCGGCGTGATGCCAATTGTCGGCCCTCCCCCTTAGCATCGTCGCGTACCCCTTCGCAGACCGACGCTTTCCCAATCAAACCGCTACGACCGGATCGTTCCCCATGCATCTTGCAGACCTGAAAAAGAAAAAACCCGCCGAACTTGTTGAAATGGCGGAATCGCTGGGGATCGAAGGCGCATCGACGCTACGCAAACAGGATTTGATGTTCGCCATTCTGAAAATACAGGCGGAAAATGGTGAACAGATTATGGGCCTCGGCACGATTGAAGTGTTGCCCGACGGCTTTGGCTTTTTGCGCAGTCCCGAAGCCAATTATCTGGCTGGCCCGGACGATATCTATATCTCGCCCAATCAGGTTCGCAAATTCGGGCTACGTACCGGTGATACCGTTGAGGGAGAAATCCGCGGGCCCAAGGATGGCGAACGCTATTTCGCGCTGGTCCGTCTGACCTCGGTGAATTTTGATGATCCCGATGTGGTTCGCCACCGGGTCAATTTCGATAACCTCACCCCGCTCTATCCCGATGAAAAACTGACGCTCGATCCTCAAGATCCCACCGTCAAAGACAAGTCAGCCCGGGTTATCGATATCGTCGCGCCGCAGGGCAAGGGCCAGCGCGCGCTGATTGTCGCACCGCCCCGCGTCGGCAAGACGATGCTGCTGCAAAATATTGCCCGCGCGATTACCGATAACCACCCTGAGGTTTTCCTGATCGTCCTGTTGATTGACGAGCGGCCCGAGGAAGTGACCGATATGCAACGATCGGTGAAGGGGGAGGTCATTTCCTCAACCTTTGATGAACCCGCGCAGCGCCACGTCCAGGTCGCTGAAATGGTGATCGAAAAAGCCAAGCGCCTCGTTGAGCATAAGAAGGACGTCGTCATCCTGCTCGATTCGATTACGCGCCTTGGCCGTGCCTACAACACCGTCGTCCCGAGCTCAGGCAAGGTGCTGACCGGTGGCGTCGATGCCAACGCGCTCCAGCGACCGAAGCGCTTCTTCGGTGCGGCGCGCAACATCGAAGAAGGCGGCTCGCTGTCAATCATCGCAACAGCGTTGATTGATACTGGCAGCCGTATGGACGAAGTGATTTTCGAAGAGTTCAAGGGTACGGGCAATTCCGAAATCGTGCTTGATCGCAAGGTATCGGACAAGCGGATCTTCCCGGCGATGGATGTTGGCAAATCGGGTACCCGCAAGGAAGAGCTGCTTGTCGACAAGGGCAAGCTTTCCAAGATGTGGGTGCTGCGCCGCATTCTGATGCAGATGGGCACCATTGATGCGATGGAATTCCTGCTCGACAAGATGAAAGATTCGAAGACGAACGAAGACTTCTTCGATTCGATGAATCAGTAGGGAATCACTAGGCCCCGGGGCCTGATAGCTGGAGTAACGTCGATGTGGGCCCTGCTCGCTGCTGAACCGATGTCGATGACCTATTTGTGGAATCACATCCTTGCTGATTTCGCCAATATTGGCTCACTCTCGGCGCTGACGGCTTTCGGCACGGTCGTGCTGCTCGATATCGCGCTGGCGGGCGACAATGCGATCATCGTTGGGGCGCTCGCCGCCGGCCTGCCGGCAGCGCAACGGAAGCAAGTGATTGCGATCGGCATTTTTGCTGCGTTGGTACTGCGGATCGTTTTTGCAATCGCGGTTCTCTACGGCCTTGAAAGCTTCAAGCAATACGGCCTGGTGTTTGGCGGCGGGTTGCTGCTGCTTTGGGTCGCCTGGAAAATGTATCGAGAGCTTCAGCCGCAATCAGGTTTGGCTGAAGACGAGCTGGGCGGCATCAAGCCCCCTAAAAGCTTCATCGCGGCTGCTTGGGCAGTTGCTGCTGCTGACGTATCGATGAGCCTGGATAACGTGCTGGCGGTTGCTGGTGCAGCGCGTGAACATCCGGGCATCATGGTGATCGGTCTTGTGCTTTCCGTGGCGTTGATGGGCGTCGCTGCAAATGTGATCGCGAAATATATTGAGCGTTATCGATGGATTGCGTGGTTCGGGCTGGTCATCATCGTCTATGTGGCCGGTCGGATGATCTATGAGGGCTGGTTCGATGTTCAGCCGATGGTGCAACCGGTGGTTCAGGCGATTGTATAATCAAGCTGGCCGGCCGGGGCAGGCCTATGGCGCTGCTCATGCGCCAGCAGCCACGCCTTGGTCTTGGGTCCGTTGCCGCCCGAATAAGCACCAAGCACGTTACCAGCCGACAGCACTCGGTGGCATGGCACGATGATGGGCAGGGGATTACGCGCGCAGGCTTGGCCGATTGCACGAGCACTTGACGCGATCTGCCTTGCAAGTGCGCCATAGCTTGATGTTTCGCCGTACCCAATATCGATAATCCCGTCGCGAAGGGCCTGCCCGCGGACAGTTGCGACAGGCAACAGGGGCAGATCAAATACCTTCCGCTCACCTAAAAACCATTGATCCAGCTGAATTTGGACGTTTTTCAGTAAAGCTGTTTCCGCTGCCACCAGAGGTTGAGTTGGCTCGATCGTGAGTGACAAAAGCTGCCCGTCGATGGCGATGAGGCGGATCGCACCAATGGGCGTTGCGAGAATGGCTTGATCGCGCGCATACATGGGTAGTTGTATGCCGGGCAGTGCGGTGCTGCTCAAGTGGAGTTGGACGTGGCAATGAAGATCAATGTCGAAGTAGAATGCACGCCTGAAGAAGCGCGTCGCCTGATGGGTTTGCCCGATTTCACGCCCGTCCATGAGAAATATATCGCCACCCTGACTGATTCGATGGACGGGCACATCAAGCCGGAAATGCTAGAGGCGGTTATGCGTAGCTGGGCGCCGATGGGTGAGGCGGGCATGAATTTCTGGCGGCAGCTGTTCGACGGGTCGGTAAAGCCCAAGAGCTAGCCCGTGGCCATCATCGGTGATACGATTTTTGCCGTTGCCAGCGGCCAACCGCCCTGTGCGATCGCCATCATGCGTATTAGCGGGCCTGATGCGTTTGCCGCGGTTACAAGAATGGCGGGTACGCTGCCCGCACCGCGTGTTGCGGCGTTACGCGACATCCGCGATCCTGAGACGGGCGATCGGCTCGATCGGGCGTTGGTGCTTGCCTTTCCTGGGCCGAACAGTGCGACCGGGGAGGATGTCGTCGAACTTCACTTGCATGGCGGGCGAGCTGTAATCACGGCCGTTGCAACAGCGCTGGGCCGCGTTTCGGGACTGCGGGCTGCCGAGCCGGGGGAATTTACCCGCCGGGCGCTGACGGCAGGGCGTATCGATCTCGCCGAGGCCGAGGGGTTGGGTGACTTGCTCATGGCCACCACCGAAGGCCAAAGGCGCGCCGCGATGGCGTCCGTTGAGGGCGTCGTGAGCAAGGCAGTGGGTATATGGTCTGCCCGGCTGCTGGAAATCTCCGCAGAGGTAGAAGCCGCGCTTGATTTTTCTGACGAGGATGATGTTGCGGCGAGTATCGGCGGCAAGGCGCTAACGTCGATCAAGGACGCGGTTGGCGCGTTGGCGGAGGATTTGGCGTTGGTGCTTTCTGCGCCGCCTGTCGATCGACTCCATCAGGGGATCAAGGTGGTGCTGGCGGGCCCCCCCAATAGCGGCAAATCGACTTTGCTGAATGTTCTTGTTCAGCGAGATGCAGCAATCGTCTCTCCAATTGCGGG
This sequence comes from Sphingomonas sp. 28-62-11, assembly GCF_002278865.1. NCBI lineage: Bacteria > Pseudomonadati > Pseudomonadota > Alphaproteobacteria > Sphingomonadales > Sphingomonadaceae > Sphingomonas > Sphingomonas sp. 28-62-11. The sequence goes on from NZ_NCGB01000022.1 coordinate 121,356, forward strand.
GACGACGCGTGACCGGATCGAGGCAGCAATTGTTCGCGATGGCATCGCCTATGTGCTCACCGATACGGCTGGTTTGGCCAAGGCGACTGATGATCCGATCGAAGCCATTGGTATCGAACGAGCGCGACAATCCATGGCCGCTGCGGATATCCAAATCTGGCTGGGGGACGCGCCGCTGACCGAAGAAGGCGCGAGCATTTGGCTCTGGCCGCGCGCTGATGTGGCAGGGCGAGTGGGTGGGCCACCGCGATCGGATGGCAGATTGGCAGTCTCGGCCCATACTGGAGAGGGCATTGACGCGCTTTGGATAGCGATTGCCCGAAAGGCCAATAATCTTTTACCCCGTGTCGACCAGTTAGCCTTGAACCAGCGGCAACGCGATTGTTGCGTGAAGTGCCTGAAGGCACTGAGAGATATCGAGAGCGAGCGGGATCTACTGATCGTCGCTGAATTGCTGCGTCTCGCCCGGCATGCGCTCGACGAGATTACGGGAGTGACGCATGTTGAAGCAATGCTTGATGCCTTGTTCGGGCGTTTCTGCGTCGGCAAGTGATGTTCCACGTGGAACGCTTTTGACTTGAGCCACGACTGCGCATAGCGCACGGCAATGATATTTGACGTTATCATTGTCGGCGGTGGGCACGCCGGGACGGAGGCAGCGGCGGCTGCTGCCCGCCGCGGCGCCCGAACGGCATTGGTCAGTTTCGATGCAGCCCGGATCGGCGCGATGTCATGCAATCCGGCGATTGGCGGTTTGGGCAAGGGGCATCTCGTCCGAGAAGTTGATGCTTTTGATGGCTTGATTGCGCGGGCTACCGATGCAGCCGGGATACATTACCGGATGCTCAACCGCAGCAAGGGGAGGGCGGTGCAAGGGCCGCGTGTTCAGGCCGACCGCAAGCTTTATGCGCGCGCGATTCAAACGATGCTCGCCGCTCAACCCGGTCTTGATGTCATCGCGGGCGAGGCGGAATCCCTGGTGATGACGGGATCGTCACTCAGCGGCGTCCGGCTCACCGATGGACGCGAGATCAGCGCCCGTGCGGTCGTTCTGGCGACGGGTACTTTTTTAGGCGGCAGGCTGTTTCGCGGCGATGAGCGGTCGGCCGGGGGACGGTGGGGGGAGCGGGCAGCGACGCGCCTTGGCGAACAGCTCCGATCGCTTGGGCTGCCCATGGCGCGGTTGAAAACAGGCACGCCGCCGCGCCTCGATGGGCGGACGATCGATTGGTCGCGACTGGAGTCGCAGCGGTCCGATGACGAACCCTGGACGATGTCACCCTTGACGGTTCAACGATCAAACCCCCAGCTGTTCTGTGCCGTGACGCGCACCAATGCCGATACCCATGCGATTATCCGGTCTGGGCTCGATCGATCACCGCTTTTCTCCGGGGCAATCGGGGCGGCAGGACCGCGTTACTGTCCGTCGATTGAGGACAAGATACATCGTTTTGGGGATCGAGATGGTCATCAGATCTTCCTTGAGCCTGAAGGTCTGGACGATCATCTTGTCTACCCCAATGGTATCTCCACGTCGCTCCCTGTCGACATTCAAGCGGCGATGATCGCGTCGATTGCCGGGTTGGAGCAAGCGAGAATTGTGACGCCGGGCTATGCGGTGGAATATGATCACATCGATCCGCGTGCGCTCGCGCCGACGCTTGAGTTGCGCGCGCTGGCTGGCCTCTTCTGCTGTGGTCAGATCAACGGCACGACGGGATATGAAGAAGCCGCCGGGCAGGGCCTCATCGCAGGGTTGAATGCTGCGGCATTTGCGCTCTCGCTGGACGGTGTGATTCTCGATCGATCGCGCAGTTACCTGGCGGTGATGATAGACGATCTTGTTCTGCAAGGCGTTACCGAGCCGTATCGCATGCTGACGGCCAGAGCTGAGTATCGCTTGCGACTTCGCGCGGACAATGCAGAGACCCGCTTGTCACTGATCGCCCAAGTGGCTGGGTGCCTCGGGACAGAACGATTGGATCGAATGGCAGCACGCCAGGCAGGGCGTGACCGAATTGAGGGAATGTTGAGGGTCAAAATCCCGTCGCGTTTCTTGGCCGATCATGGCGTACCGATCGTCGATGACGGGGCGCAGCGATCGGGCTTTGATTGGTTGCGTTTTCCGGGCGTCGGAATTGAAGACGTTATCCCTGGGGTTATAGACCAGTGCGACGCGGCCCTGGCGGCAGAAATCGCGGAAGATGCTCGTTACGCCCCCTATCTCGATCGTCAGGAAGCTGAAATAGCTGCACTACGGCGCGATGGATCGCTCTTCATTCCGCCCAGTTTTGACTTCGGCGCTGTACCAGGACTCTCGCATGAGATGGTCGAGCGATTGACCCTGGCAGGGCCCGATTCGATCGCTGCCGCGAGTCGGATTCGCGGCATAACGCCAGCGGCGCTTTCCGCTATCCTGCTCCATGCACGCCGCTGTGCGGCATGACCGAAGAGGATGCTCGATACTGGGTTAGAGACCGGTTTGGTGTTCCACGTGAAACGCTGGTCGCGCGGTTTGTCGACGCGGTGCTAGCCGAGGCGCCGAACCAGAACCTCGTCTCTGCATCGACGATCACCGCAATATGGGACCGGCATATTGTGGATTCGGCGCAGCTTGTCGCGTTGGGTCATCAAGAGCTCGGTCGATGGATCGATATCGGCAGCGGTGCTGGTTTTCCAGGGCTGGTTATCGGGATACTCACCGATCGACACGTCGATTTGATCGAGCCGCGGCGCAAGCGGGCAACATTCCTTGAGGCAACTGTTGCAGCGTTGGGATTGAGCGATCGTGTCAACGTCGTGTGTGCCCGGGCGGAGCAATATCGCAGCACTGCTGCCGTCATTTCCGCGCGTGCCGTGGCGGCGCTGCCCGAGTTGCTAACAGCCGGCGCGCATTTATCCACAGCAAAGACATTATGGATATTGCCAAAGGGGCCTCGCGCAAAGGAAGAGGTGGCAGCTGCGCAGCAGACATGGCATGGAATGTTTCACGTGGAACAGAGCATTACTGATCCACAATCGCTCATCATCACCGCGAAGGGTGTTGCCCGCCGATGAAATGCATTGCGATTGCAAACCAGAAGGGTGGCGTTGGCAAGACGACGACAGCTATCAACCTCGGCACCGCGCTTGCGGCGACCGGAATGCGGGTGCTGCTTATCGATCTCGATCCCCAGGGCAATTGCTCGACGGGACTGGGCATTAACCGGGCTGATCGCGATCGATCGTCTTATGATCTGCTGATTGGAGAGGCCGCACTGGAGGATAGCTATATCCCGACGCGTGTCCCCAATCTTGATATTGTTCCCGCAACGGTAGATCTGTCGGGTGCGGAGATTGAGCTGGTTGAGTTTGATGAGCGAACACACCGGCTCGACAAAGTATTTTCGCGCGCGGGTGATCGTTGGGACGTTGTGTTGATCGATTGCCCCCCATCGCTCGGCCTGTTGACCATGAATGCGATGGTTGCGGCAGATTCATTGCTTGTGCCGCTTCAATGCGAATTCTTTGCGCTCGAGGGGCTCAGCCAATTGCTGAACACAGTCGAGCGTATTCGCACGCGGTTCAATCCGGGGTTATCCATTTTGGGTGTGGCGTTGACCATGTATGATCGCCGCAATCGACTGACTGAGCAGGTATCCGAGGATGTCCGCGCCGTACTGGGCAATGTGGTGTTCGACACCGTTATTCCCCGAAACGTCCGATTGTCCGAGGCACCGAGCCATGGTTTGCCGGCGCTGATTTATGATCATCGCTGTCCTGGTTCCGAAGCCTATATCGCCTTGGCGCGTGAATTGATCGCACGCTTGCCGAAGATGCCGGTCAGAAGTGTTCAAGCCGCATGACCAGCGAAACCGAAATGCCCGTTGGAATCCCGGCCGCTGTCTCACGCAAGGCCCGGCCCGGGCTTGGTCGGGGGCTGAGCGCGTTGATGGGGGACATTCAGCGCGAAGAGCCAGTCGCGCCGGGGGCGATACCGGGTCCTGGTTTGCGTATGTTACCAGTGGGATCATTGTCGCCCCATCCCGGCCAGCCGCGTCGTCGCTTTGATGAGGCGGCGCTTGACGAACTGGCAAATTCGATTGCAGCGCGCGGCCTGATTCAGCCAATTGTAGTTCGGCCGCTGGGCAAAGGGTTTCAGATCGTAGCGGGTGAGCGGCGCTGGCGAGCAGCACAGCGGGCACGGTTGCATGAAGTGCCTGTCATCATCCGTGACTTTGATGATGCAGAGACGCTGGAGGTGGCGCTTGTCGAGAATATCCAGCGTCAGGATCTTAATGCGATCGAAGAGGCGGAGGCTTACGCCCGGCTCGTAAACGATTACGGCCATACTCAGGAGGCGCTCGCCAAGATCGTTCATAAATCACGCAGCCACGTTGCAAATTTGATGCGGTTGCTGGAGCTGCCCGCGGCTGTTCAAACGTTGGTCGTTGAGGGCCAGCTGAGCATGGGCCATGCTCGAGCGATGATCGGCGCCGCCAATGTCGAGGTACTGGCGCGCGATGTGGTTGCGCGGCAGCTTTCGGTACGGGATACAGAAAAACTGGCCCGCGCTGCCAAGCCCGATAGCGGACGTGGCGAGCGCGGGATGGGGCAGGGCCCCAACCATGATATAGCAGCGCTTGAGAATCAACTCGCTGATTTGCTTGGCCTTTCGGTACGGATTGCCTTCAGCGCCAAGGGAGGCACATTGACGCTTGGCTATTCCACACTTGATCAGCTTGACATGATTTGCCAGCGGCTGAGCGGCGACAAGCTTTAAGCCTGAGGGCGCTATCGCTGGCGCTGACTGGCCCGCGCAACGGCAACGCACGCTGCCTCTGCAATCACCGTTCCTGCCGTTGCCGATGCCATCATCGCGCGCTCGGCCAGCCGTAAATGGTCAATTGCGCCGTTCAGTTTTACCGCATTCCACTGGCGCAGGGCACGGCCGGTGCTTGCCTTTTCCTTGAAGAATACGCGTGGCCCTTCAATCACGCTCGCTATCGATGCCCCTGCTGCGATTTCGGCCTGTAGTTCGGCTAACGTCATTAGCCGCCGTACCAGGCTGCGCAGTAAGGGTATCGGGGAAACGCCGGCTTCGGCTAGTCGGGCAAGCTCGCCACCAAGCGTCGCGGCATCGCCCGCAATCGCTGCTTCGACGGCACGACTCATTTCAGCCTCACCCAGATCAGCACCAACGGCATCGATTGCGTCGTCATCGAGGGTGGCCGGACGCTCTGGCGCTGCATCGAGGTACAACGCCAGCTTCTCAATCTCGCGGGTCAGGATGGCGCGATCGCCGCCGGCGGCGGCAAATAATCGTCCGGCGGTTTGGCCGGTGGTACGCAGGCCATGTTCGCTGGCGATTGCGGCGGCAAGCCGATCAGCCTCGGCCGCCTCTGGAGGGTAGCAGGCAAAGCTCATCGCGTTCGCCGCGCCGAGCGCCAGCTTCACGACTTTGCCCGATGCCTTCAGACTGGGGGCAATGGCGACGACCGGATTGCCCGCCTGATCGGCCTCAAGCAGCAATGCAAGAGCATCATGGCTTTCCTCACCCACGCCCGTCACGCGAATGTGCCGCGCACCACCAAAGAGCGATAGCGAGGCGGCCTCTGCGGCGAGACGACCGGGGTCGGCCTTTAGTGTTGCGCCCTCTAAGTCGATTCGTTCGGCCTCGGGTCCCATGGAGCGCGCGAGCCTTAATGCTAAGTCGCGTGCGCCTGATTCGTCAGGGCCGTGTAGCAAATAAAGCCGGATCGCAGGGTTGGCACTGTCGAGTGCCTGACGCAGCTGGTTTGCACTGGCTTTCACGATGCGGGCGGGCTCGTCCGTTCAGCATAAAGGGCAACGCGGGCAACGATCTGATCAGCGACGATCGCTGACAATCGCTCAAGCGCGGTATTCTCTCCGGCAATCGTTGCATATTCGGATCCGACGACGTCAATGCCAGCATCGGACCCGGCGGTTGCATCGAGTAATACGGCGCCATTGGCGAGATCAATCAATTGATAGCGCGCTCGTAATGTCCTGCGCTCCCGGGTGATGGTGTCATCGCGGCGGACGCCGAGGCCAATAATGCGGTCATCAAGACGAACTTCGAGACGATAGAGCGGCTTGGCCCCCGGCGCGGCCGCGAGCCGATCCCGCACGGCGTTGCGTACCAGATACCCGGCCTGCCCCTCGATCGGCGCAATCTCGACCTGGGCAAGGACCGATGCGACCTTGCCGCCGCTACCACCCGAATAAAGCGGCTGGAGCGTACAACCGGCCAAGGCCAGAGCGAACATCAAGAGCGCTGCAATGGGCTTCATGCTGCCAGATCCGCGACCAGATTAACCAGACGATCGGGAACGACGATGACCTTGCGGGGTGTCGCCCCGGCGAGCAAGCGCTGGACATGCGCGTTGGCCATCGCCACGGCCTCCAGCGCCTCGCGTGACAAACCCTTGGCCACGGTTTCGGTGTCGCGCAGCTTGCCGTTGATCTGGATCGCGATCGTCACTTCGTCCTCCACCAGCAGCGCTGGATCGACCTTGGGCCAGGCCGCGTCGGCAATCAATCCCTCGCCGCCAAGTGCTGCCCAGGCTTCCTCGGCAACATGCGGCACCATGGGCGCGACCAGCTTAAGCAACCCCTGGATCGCCGCAGTGCGTGATGCCGATGGCGGCGCCCGATCAATGGCATTGGTCAATTCGTACAACCTGGCAACGGCCTTGTTGAAACCCAGCGACTCAATATCGGCCGCTACGCCGGCGATCGTCTGGTGGAGCTTGCGGTTAAGCGCAATGTCTTGACCGTCGGCATTGCCTTCGTTGCCGCTTTCGGACTGCAACAATCGCCAGAGCCGCTGGATATAGCGCCATGATCCCTCGATACCCGATTCGCTCCACGGCAGATCGCGCTCAGGTGGGCTATCCGACAACATGAACCAGCGCACCGCGTCGGCGCCATATTGCGCGACGATCGGTTCGGGATCGACCGTGTTCTTCTTGGATTTGGACATTTTTTCGACGCGGCCGATGGTCACCGGGCCACCGCCGTCGCATTCCACGAGCGCGCCATCCTGCGGGACGACCTCATCGGGTGACAGCCATTTGCCATCTGCCGACTTATAGGTTTCGTGCGTCACCATGCCTTGGGTGAACAGTCCCGCAAACGGCTCAGCGACATTCAGCCGACCGATATGCTTCAGCGCACGGGTCCAGAACCGGGCATAGAGCAGATGGAGAATCGCGTGCTCCACGCCACCGATATACTGGCCGACGGGCAGCCATGCCTCGGCTTCAGCCTGATCGAACGGCTTGTCGTGGGGCTGGCTGGCGAAGCGGATGAAATACCAGGATGAATTGACGAAGGTGTCGAGCGTATCGGTTTCGCGGCGGGCTTCGGCGCCGCACGTGGGACAGGCCACATACTTCCAGCTCGGATGCCGATCGAGTGGGTTGCCGGGAACATCGAAGGTCACATCCTCGGGCAGCGCGACCGGCAACTGATCACGCGGCACCGGTACGGCGCCACAGGCGTCGCAATGGATGATCGGGATTGGCGTGCCCCAGTAACGCTGGCGGCTCACCCCCCAGTCGCGCAGGCGGAAGATCGTGCGGCCGGTGCCCCAGCCACCATCCTCGGCGCGACGGATGACGGTGCGCTTGGCATCCTCGATATCCATTCCGTCGAGGAAGTGGGAATTCACCAAGGTGCCGGGGCCGGTATAAGCGGTATCGCCGACAAAATGCGGTGCGTCCTCGTGCCCATCAGAGACGACGCGGGTTACCGGCAGGTTGTACTTCCGAGCGAAATCGAGATCGCGCTGGTCGTGCGCTGGCACCCCGAACACCGCGCCGCTGCCATACTCCATCAGCACGAAATTGGCGATATAGACGGGCAATTGCCATGTCGAATCAAAGGGATGTGTTGCGGTTAACCCGGTATCAAAACCAAGCTTTTCCTGCGTTTCGATTTCAGCGGCTGTGGTACCGCCCTTGCGGCAGCGCTCGATAAAGGCGGCGGCCTGCGGATTGTGCTCGGCTGCTGCGCGCGCGATTGGATGATCGGCAGCAACGGCGACAAAGCTTGCACCAAAGATCGTGTCGGGCCGGGTGGTAAACACCTCGACTTCGCCGCCGTCGGACAGCGCGAACCGGAAGGCGAGGCCCTGGCTGCGGCCGATCCAGTTTTCCTGCATCAGCTTGACCTTGTCGGGCCAGGCATCAAGCGTGCCAAGGCCTTCGAGCAGATCCTCGGCGAAATCGGTGATTTTCAGGAACCACTGGTTGAGCTTGCGCCGCTCGACCAGCGCGCCTGACCGCCAACCGCGGCCGTCGATCACCTGTTCATTGGCGAGCACCGTCATGTCGACGGGGTCCCAATTTACCGCCGATTCGCGACGATAGACGAGCCCGGCGGCAAACAGATCGAGGAACAGCGCCTGTTCATGCCCGTAATAATCGGGTTCGCAGGTCGAGAGCTCGCGTGACCAATCAAGCGCAAAGCCCAGCTGCTTTAGCTGGCGGCGCATATTGGCGATGTTGGCGCGCGTCCAATCCCCAGGATGAACACCCTTTTCCATCGCCGCGTTCTCAGCCGGCATACCGAACGAGTCCCAGCCCATGGGGTGGAGCACATCATGGCCGGTCATCCGGCGATAACGGGCGAGCACATCGCCCATCGTGTAATTGCGGACATGGCCCATATGGATGCGCCCTGATGGATAGGGGAACATCTCCAGCACATAGGATTTTGGTCGGTTGCCCTCGGCCGCCGCCCCACCGCTGGTCGCGGCGAACGTCTGGCGTTCTTCCCAGATCGCCTGCCAGGCTGCGTCCGCCTTCAGCGCATTGAAGCGCGGCGCCGTTGACATCCGATCAGCCGGCGATGGCGGTGCGCCGCAGATCGCGGGCCCGGGTTAGGATGATGTCTTCCAGCTTCTGCGCGGTTGCTGCCCGAACCGGCGCATCGACCCACTCGCCGTTCCGGTTGATCTGGCGCTGAACTGCGACGCGCAGAGCATCGGCACGCAGATCGCGGTCGAGGATCGAGACCGTCACCTTCATCCGCTCGGCAGGTGAGGCTGGGTTCACATACCAGTCGCTGACGATGACACCGCCATTTGAATCGGTCTGCAACAGCGGCATGAAGCTGATCGTGTCGAGTGACGCCCGCCAGAGATAACTATTGACGCCGATCGTGGTGACCTGCGCCGCAGCGAGATCGGACCGCGGACGATCCTTGGCACCACCGCCACAAGCAACGAGTGGAAGGGCAAGCGAAGCCACGAACGCGGTGCGCAACAGGCGGGTCATGGGCTATTCCCTGGACGAATGAAAACCGGATCAATGGCCTCTACAGATCGGAGCGCCAAGCCGCAAGCACGGCGCGATCACGCACCAGTCGCGATCCTGGCCCTCACCCTCGCAAGTCGAGGGCCAATTCGCGCGGCGATTGTGGGCGGATTGCAACACTCGCTCCACAAAGTGAATTGCGGCAGTGGTATGACGCGCACAAACCCCTATAAACACTATGGAGACTCAAGAGGATTTGACGTGGCAAAACGCCGTATCATTGCTGGCTCGATACTCGGGGCGTTCGTCGTCGCTGGGTTGGTCGCGCCCGCTTTTGGTGCGCCAGATAGCACGCGTCGCCTAGTACCCGCTGAACGCGCGGTCAGCCGCAGCATCACTTCCTTCACGCCCGCATCGGCCGATCCCAAACTTGCTGCCTTGCTGGCCCGGAGTGGCCTTAACGACAGCGATTTCCGCTTCACGCCCTCTGAGACGCGCCGCAACGGCAGCCGAGCGGTGACCGTCGCGGTCCGCGCGCGTTCGTCCCTGTTGTCGCGAGAGGCCCAGCGAATTGGGTCAGTCGAAATGGCGCCAGGTGCATCAATTGGGCTGGCGCCGATTGCCTATAATCTTGGCGTGTCGGTGGGTTGGAAACGGTTTGCCCTATCCGGGGAAGTCGCTCGGCTTGATCTTTCGGGATTGCCGGGCAGCCGCGAATCGGTTGGGTTCGGGGTCAGCTATGCCGGCAAACGTGCTTCGGCACGGCTGCGGGCAACGGCTGACCGTCCATTGGTCGATTCGCCAAAGCTCCTGACGGATGATCCCAGTATGGCCATCGATGTGGGCGGATCCTACTCGGTCGCCCGCAATATCGATCTGACGGCCGGTCTTCGCTATAAGCGTGAAGACAATAATCGGCTTGAGCGCTTGGCTGATAATCGGCGCGACAGTCAGGCCGTTTATATCGGGACGGCACTTCGTTTTTAGTCTCGCGGGTTGAGCTCAAGCTTTTTGCAATCGCGCGTTGCGACCCAGGCATCGATTGCCGCCCAGCCGCAGAATCCCGCTGCTTTTGTCCGGCGGAAATTCCCATGATGAATGCCGCCAAGCGCGATGACGGGCAGCGGCACGCCGCGCGCCAGCATGGCGGCGCGGATCATCCCTAGCGCGCGCTCTCCGGGATGTGACCTTGTTGGGAAGATCGGCGAAATCAGGATCAGATCAGCGCCAGCACGCACCCCGGCGATGACCTCGGCACGATTATGCGCCGGCCAGCTCTTGAGTCCTGTTACCTGCTGGCCGATCCGGCCATGTCGGCCAGCATCTCTTTTCCCCAGCTGATGCGCACCTGCGACAAGAAGGACCAGACCGCGCCGTCGCGCGATTCGTGCGACGCGATCATAGAGTGTGCGTCGATCATGATGCGCGAGGGTGTAATGACGAAAAATCACCCCGCCGCCGCGCGGCAGGCGGTTCAGCGCGTCCCACAATCCTTCGCCCATCCGCTCGTCGGTCATCAGCCATTGGGTCGGAATCCGGGGGTGACGGGCGCGCATTGACGTGGCTATAGCATGGCGATGCTTGACCGCGACCCTGCCGAGCGACTTGCCATGGTGCAGGCCGCGATTGACGCTGCCGCCCATCTTGCCGCCCGCAAACCCGCCGACGTCACCTTGATCGCGGTATCGAAAACCCATTCAGCCGAGGCGATCCGACCTCTCATTCTAGCAGGGCACCGGGTATTCGGTGAAAATCGGGTGCAGGAAGCCGAAGCGAAATGGCCGCCCTTGCGCGCGGAAACGCCTGCGACCGCGCTCCACCTGATCGGTCAGTTGCAATCGAACAAGGCTGAGGCGGCCGTTACACTGTTTGATGCGATCCATTCGGTCGACCGATTATCGCTCGTCACCGCATTGGCACGGGCAATGGACAAGACGGGTAAGCGCCCCACCTGCTTCATCCAGGTCAATATCGGCGACGAGCCACAGAAGGGCGGCGTTCCCACGGCAAACCTGGCGGCACTGATCGGCGAAGCGCGCATCGCTGATCTGCCGCTGGCCGGGCTGATGTGCATTCCGCCCGCCGATATCGAACCCGCGCCCTATTTCGCGTTACTCGCCAAGCTGGCGCGCGACGAGGAGCTTGCGGGTCTGAGCATGGGCATGTCAGGCGATTTTGAAACGGCAGTGACGCTCGGGGCGACCCATGTCCGCGTGGGCAGTGCGTTGTTTGGAGAGCGGGGATGAGGTTTTCAGGGATCATTTTCGATTTTGACGGCGTTCTGATCGACAGTGAATATGTCGGCAATAGCCAGATCGCGGCATTTTTGAGCAGCGCAGGGCATCCCACGACCGTTGAACAATCGATGGCACAATTCATGGGGCTGGCCGACCGCGATTTCCACGCCGCGGTCGAACGCTGGATCGGCGGTCCGCTGCCAGACGATTTTCACGCAGCGCGCGCGGCAGAGGATGCCCGCGTGATGGCGGAAGGAATCGATGAAATCCGCGGCGCGATTGGCTTTGTTCAGTCACTGCCGTCGCCGCTCCCAAAGGCTATCGCGTCCTCCAGTTCGACCCGGTGGATCGCGCGGCACCTTGATCATATTGGCCTGCGTGACATCTTTGGCGGCCGGATTTTCAGTGGCAAGGAACATGTGAAGCGCGGCAAGCCAGCGCCCGATCTTTACCTGCATGCCGCTCAGGCGATTGGCGTGCCGATCGAACAGTGCGTCATCCTGGAGGACTCACCCGTTGGCGCCACGGGTGCGGTTGCATCGGGCGCTCATGTAATCGGATTGTGCGCCGGCATGCATTGCGGGGCGGATCACGCCGCGGTGCTGCGCGATATCGGCGTTCATGCAATTGCGCATGATTTTGACGACGTGGCCCGGCTGATCGCCTAGAATTCGTGGCCTGTCCGATCGCGTTTCGTGGCCAGATAGCGCTCGTTATGGGGGTTTGCGGGCAGTTTATGTGGCACACGCTCGATCACGGTGATGCCTGCGGCTTCGAGCTGGGCGACCTTCTCGGGATTATTGGTCAACAGGCGAACTGATCGTTGGCCCAATAGCTTCAGCATGTGCGCCGCTACCCGGAAATCGCGCGAATCGACCGCGAAGCCCAATCGGGTATTGGCATCGACCGTATCGAATCCCTGATCCTGCAAGGCATAGGCGCGAAGCTTGTTGATCAGCCCGATCCCGCGCCCTTCCTGGCGCAGATACAGCAAAATCCCCCATCCACTCGCAGCGATAGCAGTGATCGCTGCGTCAAGCTGTGGCCCGCAATCGCATTTCAGGCTGCCGAGCACATCGCCGGTCAGGCATTCGCTGTGCAGCCGAACGAGCGGCGGCGCGCCGTTGGGTGCACCGATCATCAATGCGACATGCTCACCGGGCATTTCCGGCGTGCGAAATGCGACGATTTCCGCAGATTCGGCACCCGCAACCGGCAGGTGCGCCCGCGCTGCGATCGTCAGACGCTGCGCATCTTCATGGTCGTCGATATCATCGGGGGACAGGATCAGCGCCGCATCGTCGCCCGGTTTGACAAAAAATGCAGGTAACATCCCAGCCAGCGTCGCCAGCCGGATCGCTGCGGCCGCTGCAATGCGATCAGCCATCTCAATCGCGCGATACGGCCCTTTCCATGGGGTCAGCAGATCGAATTGCGGGTCGGCCAGCGCCGTCGCTGCATCGAAGTCGAGCCAGGGCGCCCGTTCGAGCATGACCGGGCAATCAGGGGCAGCCGCTGGGGCCTGATTCGACAGTTTGAGCGTCGCGGCACGCCCCGATGAAAGCAGCACCGTTGCCGTGCCATCCGGATCAAATGCGGCCAGCCTTTTCGGATCCCCGGTTTCGATCGCGAGAACAGCCAGTGCGCCGTGATCGGTCCGGATCGCGACCGGCCAGCCGCGCCGCAGCGAATCGATCGCCTGGGCAACGATGCGCGCGCTCAAAGGGTAAACTCAGTGATGATCGGGATATGATCGGAGGGCTTGATCCAGCTTCGTGCCTCTTCCACGACTTGGTGTCGGGTCGCGGTTGCCGCCAGGTCGCTGCTTGCCCACATGTGATCGAGCCGCCGCCCGCGATCAGAGGCTGCCCAATCCTTCGCGCGGTAGCTCCACCAGGTGTATAGCCGTTCTGGGGCCGGGATGAACTGCCGCCCAAGATCGGCCCAGTTCCCCGCCGCCTGAAGCCGATTGAGCGTTTCAACCTCGATCGGCGTGTGGCTGACCACATCGATCAGCTGTTTATGGCTCCAGACATCTGATTCGAGCGGGGCGATGTTGAAGTCGCCCAAAAGCAGGGTTGGCCCCTTCACGCCTTCCGACCAGTGCGTCATCCGCTCAAGGAAATCGAGCTTCTGGCCGAATTTGGGGTTGAGCCCGCGATCAGGAACATCGCCCCCGGCGGGTACATAAACATTCTCGATTCGCAGGCCGTTATCGAGTCGTACGCCCAGATGCCTCGCCTCGCCATTTGCCTGCCAATCGAGCCGGTCATGCGCGTGGAGCGGCAATCTGCTGACGATCGCGACACCATGGTGCATGCGCTGGCCGTTAAGCGCCACATGGGTGTAGCCGAGCGCGCGGAAGGTCGCGGTCGGGAAGTCCCCGTCCATCACCTTGGTTTCCTGAAGGCACAGGACATCGGGTGACGATTCACGCAGGAAACGTTCAACAATATCGATGCGAAACCGTACCGAGTTGATGTTCCACGAAGCGATCTTGAGTGTATCGGCCATGCGGCGATGTAGCCCCGGCACAGGGGGTTCGCCAGCCCGATTGCCGTTAATGTTGGCGCTTCAGCGATTTTCGCCCGGTCGTCGCCAAAGGAAAGGCCCCCGCTCCGGGGGCATGGAGCGAGGGCCGACCTAGCGTTCGTCACGCAGGCAGAACGGAGCAAATTGCCGGGTAACGGGGGGAAATCCCGGCGTCGCTCCGTTCGCATTAATCTTTTAGCGCGCCAAACCTGTCGCCAATATGAATGAACTTGAATCGCGGGCGGTGACGACTTTAGTTCTTGCCGCCGCGCATCGTCGGGTCATTCCACCTGAACGCGCGGTCAGCGACTGGTGCATTGAAGACCTGTTTCGACAGGCGAATGGTCGTGCGGTTGTTCTGGGCGTCGAGCGCGACCCAGCCTTGCATCATCAACCCCGCTGGAGCAGCAGAATTCCGAACAAACACCAGCGTGATTCGGCCATATTCAGGATGGCGCGGATCGCTCGCCTCGACCGAGATCACACGCGGATCACTGCCCTGCACCAGCTTGGCAAAGCGCGTAATGTCCTTGTTGGGATCGAGCAGCACGCCAAGTGGCGAATTGCCGATTGGCCAACGCTGCTTCTGGCGCACCGAATAATCGAGGAACCACAGCGCCTTGCCATCGCCGACGATCAGGATCGGCACACCCTTTTCATACTGAAAGCGAATCTTTCCAGGTTTCTTCAGCGTCAACGTGCCGTCCAGCGTCTTTCCGTTGCGGTCGGTCTGCCTGAAATCGGCGGTCAGGCTCTCTACCGAGCGCAGATGGTTCTGGACCAACGCCAGATCGCCTGTGGCCGGCGCTGCTATCGCCACGGGAATGGCCAGCATGAGCGGGAGTGCCAGCAAGGGCCGAAAATTCACGATGTCAGTCTCCAGCTTTGCGGCCAATCCTGGTCGCAGGGAATAGCAGCAACGTCTTGATCGTCATTGCCAGGGCGGCTTGAACGGGTCGTGAACTGCGACGGTTCCGCTGTGCTTAAAGCGGGCGCCCTTCCTGATCCATCAGCACTTCGCGCCTGCCGACATGATCAGGGCGGGAGACCAGTCCGTCCTTTTCCATCCGCTCGATCAGGCGCGCAGCACTGTTATAGCCGATGCGCAACTGGCGCTGCAGCCATGACGTCGAGGCCTTCTGGCTCTCCGCAACGAGCTGTCGGGCGTTTCGATATTGCTGGTCCTCAGCCGAATCCTCGCCGTCGGGTGCGCCGTCGAGCGCGAAGCCGTCCTCCGGCTCTTCAGTGACCGACTGAATATAATCGGGCTGGCCCTGGCCGCGCCAGTGATTGGCGACTGCCTGGACTTCATCATCCGATACGAACGGACCGTGGACACGGGCGATCTGTTTGCCGCCGGGCATGTAGAGCATGTCGCCCCGCCCCAGCAGCTGTTCGGCGCCCTGCTCGCCCAGGATCGTGCGCGAATCGATCTTCGAGGTGACGTGGAAGCTGATGCGAGTGGGTAAATTTGCCTTGATCACGCCGGTGATGACGTCAACCGACGGGCGCTGGGTGGCCATGATCAGATGGATTCCCGCCGCCCGCGCCTTTTGCGCGAGCCGCTGGATCAGGAATTCGACTTCCTTGCCGGCCGTCATCATCAGATCGGCAAGTTCGTCGACGATGATCACGATCTGCGGCAGCGGCTGAAAATCGAGCTGTTCTTCTTCATAAATCGGCTGGCCGGTACCCTGATCATAGCCGGTCTGCACCTTGCGCCCGAGCGGCTGGCCTTTGGCCTTCGCCGCGCGCACCTTGTCGTTGAACGAGGCGAGACTGCGGACGTTGACCGAGGCGAGCATCCGGTAGCGGTCCTCCATTTGCTCGACCGCCCATTTCAGCGCGCGCACGGCTTTGGCAGGCTCGGTCACGACGGGGGCGAGCAGATGTGGGATATCGGCATACATCGACAGTTCGAGCATCTTGGGATCGATCATGATCATCCGGCACTGATCGGGCGTCAGCCGGTAGAGCAGCGACAGAATCATGCAGTTGAGCCCGACCGATTTGCCCGATCCCGTGGTTCCCGCCACCAGCAGATGCGGCATCGGTGCGAGATCGGCGATCACCGGATCGCCCGCGATGTTCTTGCCAAGGATGATCGGCAGCTGGGCGGATTGATCCTCGAAACTCTGGCTGCCAACCAGTTCGTGGAGGTTCACCGATTCGCGCCGCGCATTGGGCAGCTCGATGCCGATCACGCTGCGCCCGGGAATCGTGGCGACTCGCGCCGAAATGGCCGACATATTGCGCGCAATATCATCGGCCAGCTGGATCACCCGGCTGGCCTTGATGCCGCTCGCTGGTTCTAGCTCGTACATCGTCACGACAGGGCCGGGGCGAACCTCAACGATCGTGCCCTTCACGTGGAAATCGTCGAGCACCGATTCGAGCAGCCGCGCATTGCGTTCAAGCGCTGCCTTGTCGATCACCGGATTGCCGCTTTTGGGCGCTGGTTTGAGCAGATCGAGCGGTGGCAGGCGATAATTATCGCGCAGATCGAGCGAGGCCTGTTTGGCGCGCGGCTTTGCGGTCGATGGCGCGAGCGCGCGTTCGGCGATCACCGGGCCGGGCCGCGTTTCGGGCGCTGCGAGGGGTCGAGGCATTGGCTTTCGTGGCGCGGGAACCGGTTCGTCGTCGGCCAACAGGTCAGGGATCGCATCGGCGCGGGGCTGGGGCAGGCGGAACTGCCATTGGCGCTCGCTCAGATCGATGTCGTAACTGAAGGCATAAAGCGCCACGCCGCCCAGCCCGAGCAGCAGGCCCAGAACGCGTTCAACCCACAGAATCGCCGTCGGATCGCCGATCTGCGCCGTGCCCCAGCGCAGCAGCGTCGCCAGCGACAGACCCACCGCGCCGCCATAGCCGGCTGGCAGTGAATTGACGGCGCTGGATGAAATAAAGGCGAAGGCCGCCGCCATCAGCGCGGCGGCGCCCGCACCCTTCAGCACCATTCGGCCCCACTGGCCCAGCGGGATATTGCGCCATAGCCGGGCCGCGAGCACCAGGCCAAAGGGAAGCATGATTACTACGGGCCAGCCGAGCAGCGCCAGCAGCGCATCAGCGACGATCGCGCCGGGGCTGCCCAGCAGGTTTCGCGCCGGGCCAGCAGCCGCTGTGCTGAACGAAGGATCGCCAGGGCGATAGCTGATCAGGCTGGCAATAATCATCAGCACCAGCGCGACAATCGCCATTGCGCCAATCAACGCGCCGCTCCGCCGGGCGCCGTGTCGCACGGTTTCGCGCCACAAAGGCGGTTGCGCCTGGCTCGCCATGTGCGTTTCCTTCACGAATGTACGCTTGATGTTCCACAATCGCTCGCCGCGAGTCCCGCGTCAAGATGCAGCCATGGCTTGATTCTATCGTGATACGGCAAAAGGGCCGGGGAATTGGCAGCGCGCGTTGCGGCCGCTAGGACCATTTGCATGGATCATGCAGACGTAATCATTCTGGGCGGTGGGCTTGTCGGCTGCACCCTGTCCTTGTCCCTGGCATCGCACGGCATCACCTCGATTGTCGTCGATCCGGCCGATCCGGCGGTGACGTTGGCGGCAAGCTTTGATGGCCGCGCCTCGGCAATTGCCAGCGCGAGCCACCGGATGCTCGATGCCATCGGGGTCGGCGCGCGATTGGCGGGCAAAGGCTGCCCGATCGAATCGATCCGCGTGAGTGACGGCTTGGCGCCTGGTGCGCTCGATTTCGCGCCGGACGAAAGTGATGGTGCGCTCGGGACGATGTACGAGAACCGCCTGTTGCGCACGACATTGCACCAAGCGGCTACCACGGCAAATACGGTCGATTTGCGGATGCAGACACGCGCCACATCGGTAACGCGCGATGCGACGGGCGTTCGGATGACGCTTGATTCGGGCGCCGCGATCGCTGCCCCGCTGATGATCGCGGCGGAGGGGCGCAATTCGCCTACGCGCACGGCAGCCGGAATCACGATTGCGCAGTGGCAATATCACCACAATGCCATCATCACTGCCTTTGACCATGCCCGCGCGCATGAGAATTGCGCGTTCGAGATCTTCTATCCGGCCGGCCCTTTCGCGATCCTGCCATTGCCAATCGTTGATGGGCGCAACCGTTCGGCGCTGGTGTGGACCGTCAGCGAACGCGATGCACCCGGCATGCTCAAGCTGTCCGATCGCGGTTTCCTCGCCGAAGCCGAACGGCAGATGGGGGGCTTTCTGGGCACGCTCAGCAATTTGGCGCCGCGATCGACCTATCCGCTCGGCTTCCATCATGCCGCGCGAATCACCGCCGAACGGCTCGCGCTGGTCGGGGATGCGGCGCACGGCATTCACCCGATCGCGGGGCAGGGCCTAAATCTTGGCTTCCGCGATGTGGCGACGCTCACTGAGGTGCTGGTCGACGGCAAGCGCCTGGGGCTTGATCTCGGCGATCCGCAATTGCTGGCGCGCTACGAACGCTGGCGGGGGCTCGATACGCTGATGGTCGCTATGGCGACCGACACGCTCAACCGGCTGTTCGGGGTGCCGGGAAAGACCGCAAGCGCGGTGCGGCGCTTCGGGCTAAGCGCGGTACAGGCCATCCCGCCGCTCAAGGCCCGGTTCATGGCCGAAGCGCGGGGCGAAAGCGGCGATTTGCCCCGCCTGCTGCAAGGTGAACTGGTTTAGGCCGTAACGAGCGGTTGCAGCCGCCGCGCTTCCTCGACCAGCATCACCGGAACACCGTCTCGTATTGGATAGGCAAGCCCCGCCGCATCGGAAACGAGCTCGTTCGCGGATGTGTCATGCCGGAGCGGCGTTCGCGTGACGGGGCACACAAGGATCGACAGCAGCCACGGGTCGATCGCCGTCGACGCACCCGGATTGCTCACTGCAGCGTCACCGAATCCTCGCCATCGTGACGGCCGAAAAACTGCATCAGCTGGACGATGAGCTCGGCGCGATCCTCGAGACTTGCCGATTCGAGCAACGCTTGTTTGGCCGCGACATCGAACGGGGCAATCTGGGCGACGCCGTTGACCAGCGATTCGTCGTCGAGTCGCGCGACAGCGTCCCAGTCTACCGCGTAACCCTGCAGATCGGCAAAACGCCGCGATTCCATTTCGAGCGCCGCCCGGCCGGACAGGGAGAGGATTTCTTGCTCCTCCGTGGTCGGCATCAGCTCGGCTTCGACCTGGCGGAACGGCGTTGCGACATCGAGTTCGCGGATGATGCGGAACAGCGACAATCCTTCGAGCACCAGATTATAGCGCCCATCATCAAGCATCTCGAACTGGGCGATCTTGCCGACGCAGCCGATCTGGAACAGCGGCGGCGGATTGCCTTCGGCGCGGGGCTGAACCATCCCGATTCGCCGGTCGCGCGCCATCGCGTCGCTCATCAGCGCTTTGTAGCGTTCCTCAAAAATGTGCAGCGGCAAATGCATGCGCGGAAACAGGAGCGCGCCGGGTAACGGGAACACCGAAAGCCGCGTGGTAGTGCGCTCGATCGTCATCCGAACAAAATCGCCGACAGGCGGCGGCGCTGTGCCGATACCCAGGGGTCCTCAAGCCCGACGACCTCGAAAAGCTTCAGCAGCCGTTGTCGCGCAGCGCTTTCATCCCAGTCGCGATCGTCAGCAATCATCGCCAGCAGCGTATCGGCGGCCGCATCACGGTCGCCCGCCGCCATCTGGCCCCCGGCGAGTTCGTAACGGGCGGCCATATCGGCCGGATTTGCTGCTACGGTTGCGGCCAGACCGGCAAGATCGTCGACCGGCTTAGCCTCGCGCGCCAGGGCCAGCGCCGATTGCGCGCGGCTAATCTCTGGCAATTTCGCGACGGTTTCCGGCAGCGTGGCAATCGCTGCTTCAGCGTCATCGGGGCGGCCGCTGGCGATGAGCGCCCGGATTCGCCCTGAAAGGACATCGGGATGATCGGGTGCCATCTCAATCAGCTGATCGAAAATGCCGAGCGCGCGCAGGCCATCGCCATCGGCGAGCACCTGTTCGGCCATAGCGATCAACGGTTCGATTTCAGCCTCGGCCTTGGCTTCCTCGGTCTGAATGGGCAGCTGGCGCAGGATCTGGTCGAGCATGGTCCGCAACGCCGATTCGGTTCGTGCGCTGGTGAGGTCGGCGACTAGCTGCCCTTCGAACATCGCGTAAACGGTCGGGATCGACCGGATCTGAAATTGCGCCGCTATAAACTGGTTCTTGTCGGTATCGATCTTCGCCAGCACTACGCCCTTATCGGCATAAGCAGCAGCGATCTTATCAAGCAGCGGGGTCAGTGCCTTGCACGGGCCGCACCATTCGGCCCAGAAATCGATGATGACCAGCTTGGTCATCGATGGTTCGACAACGTCGCGGCGGAAAGCCTCGATCGCCTCGCGTTCGGCGGCAGTCATGCCCAGAGTAGCCACGCTTTTGCTCCTGTGCCTTGCGGCAAATTGGTAATGCCTGCCTTATGTGGGCGCTTCAGGCGCGAAGCCAACCCTTTTTGGCATAATCACGCGCTGGATGTTCCCGGCTGACACCTGGCCTTCGGGGCATCGGCCAACCGATGTGCATCCGGGCTTGCCGTACTCTCTAGCCGATGCTAACAGCCCGCCCTCACCCCGTCCGTGGCCTTGCCCGGACGAAGTCGCCAGAGCGGGCGTAGCTCAGGGGTAGAGCACAACCTTGCCAAGGTTGGGGTCGAGGGTTCGAATCCCTTCGCCCGCTCCAGACTTCAGTGAGAAATCAAGCAGTTATAAGTTTGCTGTTTCCCTGAAAGCTGAAATTTGCGCATATCCGGATCGTAGTCGGATTTCCGATCAGGAGCCGGATTTTGGGTCACGAAGAATCGCAAGAGGTCCCTTCGAACGAAACATCAGCTTCGTCTGGTAAGATTTCCGCCGTCAAATCAGCACCGATGAGCAAGGTGTTCAAAGACGGGGCAATACATCTCTCGATCAGATCAGATTATAAGAAAGCCACATGGTTCTGCCGGGTCAAAGTGCCGGGTGCAGTCGGCTACGTTTATCGCAGCACAAAAACGACCGACGAACATGCAGCCTATGCCTTTGCTGACAACCTCTACAATCAGATGTTGGTACGTTCTCTCACGGGTGAATCGCCGAACGCCAAGAGGCTCTTGCCCGTCCTTGAGGCTTATATCCGGCATTTAGAGCCTGATAGTGATCGTCAGTCCGTTCATAACAAGATTCTGCTGATCCAGCGGATCATGCCGTTTTTGCGACCGAAGACGGCCGATGACGTCGACACCTCCCTGATTTCATCAATCATCGGGGAGCTAACCAGATTGTCGTCAAAGCAAAGGCTTTCACCCAACACCGTTCGCCGAATCAGCTCGGACCTCAAGCACTTCCTGACGTGGTCAGTCGACCAAGGATATCTGACTGCCGTTCCTCGATTTCCCAAGGTGTCCGGTGACAAGTCCCGGCGAACTCATTTCGACGCAGCCGATTGGAGGAAGTTCGTTCGCCATCTTCGTGAGTTCATCAAGACCGAGAACAAGGCTGTCCGCCGAGACCGCTTGATGCTCGTGAATTACGTTCTGATTCTGGGCAACACCGGCATTCGAGTCGGCGAGGCCAGAACGTTGAAATGGCGGGACGTTAGGCAGGTTGATAACGAAGCTGGACAACAGCCAACGATCGTCCTTTCGGTTACCGGAAAAACCGGCATGAGGGAGGTTGTCGCCCGAAATGCTGTGAAGGGCGGTGACAAACCAGGCCACAGGACCGCCGGCGCAGTGCCGTCGGGGGCGGAGTAAAATCCGGCCAGTTGGTAAGCTGCTCCCTTTGCGGA
>NZ_NCGB01000062.1:0-10519 GCF_002278865.1 Sphingomonas sp. 28-62-11
CGGCGTCGAGATCGAGCACGCCAGGCTGGTAAGGCAGCATGAACCGCGGCCCGATCTCGGCCAATGCGCGCGCCTGGCCGGTATCGGTTGCCCGTTCAACCCCAACGGAAAGCGCGCGGCGCATGGTTTGGGTAAGGTTGCCGATCAACGTACTGCCGGCCATGCCAACAAAAAGCGCAAGACCCGAGAGCCCGCCCAGAAAGCCAAGCTCGACGCTGCGGGGCACTTGGCCGCGCTCGCGTGCTTTTTTCAGCTTGAAGGGGGTCGGCGCTTCGCTGCGCTCCTGATCCTGTCCTTCGGCCACGGCTCAGCGTACAATCAGCAGCGGCATGATCTCGAGCGCACTGCGCATCAACCGCAAGAACAGCGCGCCCGACATCGATATGGCCAGCGGCAGCACCGCCAACGTGGCGACCGCCTTCAGCTGAAAGCCGAGCAGCATCACGTTCATCTGCGGCAAGGTACGCGACAGAAAGGCGATGGCCAGATCCAGCACAAACAGCACAAGGAGCACCATCCCGGCAAGCCCGACCGCCATCAGGAATACCGCAGCGATGTACGTCATCAAAGCCGCGGGATCGCCGCTGATCGAAGCGGTGCCCAGCGGCACATTGGCGACCGATGCGTCGAGAATCGCCAATAGATCCTGCGGCCCGCCCATCGCAAAGAAAATGGCGGCTGCGGCATAGGCGAACACCGTTCCGACGAGCGGAAGCTGGTTCTTGGTGGTCGGATCGACGAGCACCGCGAGCCCAAACCCCGCCTGAATGTCGATTGCCCGCCCCGCCGTGAGCAATGCAGCAAAGGCAAGCTGAAGCGCCAATGCCAGGGTAACACCAAGAAAAAGCTCGCCAATGACGACCATCGGTAGCCCGGCACCCCAAAACGGCGCGCGCCAGGTCGCCTCTGGATTACCCGCCACCAGCCAGGCCGCGAGGCTGATGCTCAACATCAACCGGACCGTGACGGGTACCCGCAACAGCGTGAAAGGCTGGGCAAAAGCGAGGAGCGGCACGATCCGCAAACTCACCAGCAACACGGCGACAAGCTGATCGGTCAGCGCTTCCAACGCGTCCTGCCTTCAGCCTGCCAATGTGGGAATGGTAAGGTAAAGCCCGCGGGCGAAATCAGTGATCCGCGCGATCATCCATGGCCCGAGCATGATCAGCAACGCTGCCGAAGCAAGCAATTTGGGCACATAGCTCAATGTCATTTCCTGAAGCTGGGTCGCCACTTGCAAAACGCTGATGGCAACCCCGACAATCAGCGTGATTGCTAGAATCGGGCCAGCGACAATCACGCAATTCCATAACATATCATTTAACAGATTAAGAGCGCGATCGGCTTCCACGCCAACTCCTTCGGTGACTGAGACAGGCTTATTGCGGACAGCCCAATCTTAATCATGTAAATGAGTCGAACAATCGAAAATTGATGATATCGGTTAGGCTTTGCCGTCGCTCCACCAACGATTTGGCTATTGCGCCGAAATATTATTCAGATTTGATGCAGAATCTCTTGGACTAAAGGGGCCAACCCAATCAGGCGCAATGACCTTGGGAGTAAGTAAGCGTTCATAGACTCCGAGCCAATCGTTCTGATCACCAGCCAAACGGCATAGCTTTGGGAGGTTTCGGTCTCCGGCATCCCGCGCGACAATTGCAGTAACGACACGTGACCATACTGGCACGCAATGGCAAACAAATGCTCGCGCTCAGTGGCAGGGCTCGGCAAGAGCCTATTATTTAGTGTTTTCTGGCGGTGCTGTCATTCTTGTACGAACTCATCTCTGGACGATCCAGATAGGGTTTTAGGGGCGCCGCTCAGCTGGCGAACGATTGCCATTCGGCCCGTGCGGCTAAGCGGCGTCGATTGAAGGTTTGGCGGTCGACGATGTGGCGTGCAAGTTTGACCCGAAGGGCAGCGAAGCCAACTGGTTATGGACGTTGGCGTGGACCGAGGCGAACTTCTGCAGCATCTTCATTCGCCTGAACCGGAGCATCGCGCGTTCGCTGCGTCGGAACGGAAGGTGACTGTATTCGGCCCGGTTGTTCGCCCATCTGCCCATCTCGCGACGATCGACGTTCGCGAATGGCTGCAGGGTAGGATTTGAGCCCGTCAGTGATGATGGTTTCGGCCGGACCGTGTCGCAACAGCGCCTTCTTCATGAAGGTGAGCGCCGCTCATTTGTCTCGCTTTTTCGTAGGTACCTCTCGAGGACATCGCGTTCGTGATCGACGGCGCGCCAGAGGCAAACCATCTCTCCATTCAGGCTGGTTTCGCTGCCCTTCGGGTCACATTCATCTCATCCAGGTGCCATTTCCAATGGCACACCCCCCGCATCCGGCCGATCCGTCGCCGCCGAATGTCGCCGGCGACCATTCGCTCAAACCTGTTCCACCACATCCGCACGGTTTCATGACACAGGTCAATGCCGCGCTCGAACAGCAAATCCTCGACGATCCGCAGCGAGAGCGGAAAGCGCACATACACCAGCACCATTAGTCGGATCACCTCATGCGACGAGTTGAAACAGCGTAATGGGTAAGGCGCCTTGGCACTGGATTTGCGGCTCATCTGCGCCCGCTAGCAGCCCGCGACGCCGACTGCCTTGTTGCTATGAAAATACCGCTTTATGCCAGCCTTGGCGGAGACGGAGGGATTCGAACCCTCGGTACCAGTAAACCCGGTACGGCGGTTTAGCAAACCGCTGGTTTCAGCCACTCACCCACGTCTCCAGCTGGGCTGCGGTTCAACCGTCGAGATTGCACAGTGCCATGACGCGTCTGGGCGCGAATCTGACTCGTGTCACCGCCTGTTGATTGCACGGCATGCGCACGCGCCGCTATCCTGTCGTCGATGCATCCAGTGAAGGAGCGCCGACCATGCGCAAGGGATTAAGGCTGATATGCATGGTCTTGGCCATCGGCATCGCTGCGGCACCAGCCGGGGCGCAGGTGCGCACGGTCGATCCCAACCGCGCGATCAACGCCGATCAGTCACGAACCCCGCGCGTGTCACCGCCCCAACAAGCGCCACAAGACGCCCGGGTTGCTGATCCGCGCGGCGACCCCGTTCCATCCGAAGCAGCAGATCCCACCAAGGCAGCCAATGGCGCCTCCGATCCGAATGCCGCAGAAACGACCACGGTCACGGCCAACACCTATCGTCGCACCGATTTGTTCAGTGCGGGTGAACGCGTGTTCGGGAAAGGTGCCGAGGGGCTAGGCGGCATTCTGGAAAAGATCCTGAAGGAACAGGGGGAACCCAATGCCTATATTGCCGGGCGGGAGGCATCGGGCGCGGTCGTGGTTGGGCTTCGTTATGGATCGGGGATCCTGTCGCACCGCATTGAGGGCGATCAGCCCATCTATTGGACCGGACCATCGGTTGGATTCGATCTGGGCGGTAACGCCTCAAAAATCTTCGTACTCGTCTATAATCTATACGACACCGAAGACATTTATCGGCGCTTTCCTGAGGGTGAGGGGCATCTCTATTTCGTCGGCGGATTCTCTGCCACCTATCTACGCCGCGGCAACATTGTGCTGATCCCGATCCGACTGGGCGTCGGCGTGCGCGCAGGCGTCAACGTCGGTTACATGAAGTTCCGCAAGAAACAGCGTTGGCTGCCGTTTTGATCTGGGCGACATTTTCGCCGTCAGATGGGTCCGCGCGCTACTTCCCGCTTGCTTTTATGCCCAGTCACCCCAACTCGGCCCGATGACTGATCCATCTGACGGCACAATGCTGGCCGATCGTGCGCTGCTCCGCTTGGCGGGGGAGGATGTTGCAGGGTTCCTGCAAGGCTTGGTGACGCAAGATACTACGCTATTGGGACAGGGCCCGCAGTGGACGGCGTTGCTAAGCCCACAAGGCAAGGTGTTATTTGATTTCCTGCTTTGGGCCGATGGCGAGGCGGTAATCGTCGATGCGGAAGCGTCGGCGATTGAGTCGCTGGCCCGTCGATTGTCGATGTACCGCCTGCGTCGGGCGATCACGATCGAGTCGGTTGCCGCCGCTGTGCATTGGTTGCCGCATCCCGGCCAAGGCAGCCCCGACCCGCGTCTTGCGGGACTAGGGTACCGATGGCTGGGCCCGCCCGGTACGCCAACCGAAGCATGGAAAGCCCACCGCCTGCATCTCGGCGTCACCGAAGGAATGGATGAACTCGGGAATGGCACCACGCTTTGGCTGGAATGCAATGCGCGCGAGCTGAACGGGGTCAGCTTCACCAAGGGCTGCTATGTCGGGCAGGAAAATACCGCGCGAATGCATCACCGCGCCAAGGTGAACCGCCGTCTGATCGTCGCACCGATTGGCGAGAGCAGTGATCGCACGCGCGCGCGCTATGAAGCGCTGGGCCTGATGGTCGAATGGCGCCGCGTCGATGCCCTGGGCAACGCACTCATTCCCGATTGGCTTGGCGCTGCATTGGCTGACACCAGCACCGTCGAAGACTGACACCGGGCAGATTGCCGATCGCTCGACCCTCTCGGGCGAGATAGGATCGCAACATTTGCGGATTTGGCGGTTTGCGCAAGCCGCGCGATTTTGCCGCAGTGAACATCTTAGTCTTATGCGGCGCGGCTTTCACCCCGCACCGGCGCATCAACAAAAAAGGGGAGCCGGCATGATGCCGACTCCCCGATTTTTGACTGATACAGGTCTAGCTTAGTTGCCCGAACCTGGACCGTAGGTGACTTCCACGCGACGGTTCTGCAGTTCGCGAACGCCATCGGCGGTCTCGACGAGCGGACGGCCTTCGCCGAACGCCTGGGTCGTGATGACACCGGCTGGGATCGAACGCGACGACATGTAGCCCTTCACTGCGTCAGCACGACGCTGCGAGAGAGCAACGTTGTACGCTGGGGTACCCGAACGGTCAGCGTGACCGGCGAGCATGACCTGCGCATTGCCGCAATTCTGATAGGCCGTGATGGCGTTATCGAGAATGCCCGCTGCTTCCGGCGTGATGTTCGACTTATCCCATTCAAAGAACACGATGAACGGACCAGGCGAGCAAACCACTTCCACCGGCGGCGGAGGCGGCGGCGGGGGTGGCGGCGGAGGAGGCGGTGGTGGTGGTGGCGGCGGTGGCGGTGCTGCCGGTTCGCCGAAGTTGTACGTCAGACCAGCAAGGATGCTGTGCGAACGATAGGTGCCTTCGTAGTTGCGGCCCCGCACGTCGACGAACTTGGCGTTCGGCGCGGTGAAGAAACGATACTTGAGCGACGCATCAACATGGCTGCTGAGCGGCTTACGGATACCGGCCAAGCCCTGATAGGCAAAAACCGTGTCCGAATCGTCAAGGAACGAACCGAAAGTGCTGATCGAGTAGTTTTCAGCCTTGACGCGGGCAACACCCACACCGCCGCCGACAAAACCCTGGATGCCGTCATCGTCGCCGAAGTCGAGCAAGCCATTGACCATGAAGCTGAGCGCGGAGGTTGAACCACCAACGCCACGGCGGTTCGCGCCTGGCTCGTCACGGAGAGTACCCGTCGACGTAAACACCGGAACCGTCAAAGTCGACGAGTAGGTGTCGACGTTGGCGCGGCGATAGCCGACTTCAGCTTCGACGCGGAAAGCACCGAAGTCGTAACCGATGTTGCCATCGAAATCATACCCATAGGTGCTATCGAGCTGGGCAGCGTTAGGAACAGTACCAATGTCGAACTGAATATCTTCGACCAGCATGCCACCGCCATCAACGCCAACGTACCACGAGTTATCGCGGGCCATGGCAGGTGTGGCGAGTGCGGTGGAGGCAAGTGCCAGTGAAACGGCGAGCTTCCGCATCATAATCCCCTTTCTTGAGTGTCACTACGGACAGCCCCAACTCCCTAATCAAAGGTTGGTTTCCACGCAAGCGCGCAAATACTCGAGACTGTGACGAAAAGGCCACAAAAGCGGGAAGAACGCGCTATCCCGCGATCAGTCCATGCGCCCTCAACGCAGCCAGAATTGACGTAATCGCTGCCCGGGCTTCAGTGTCTGCCGTGGGTCCGCCGATGGGCGCCGCAATGGCTTCTCGCTGCGGGCCGATGACCTGTTGGTTGCCAACCATCAACCGGGCTGCCCGGCTTTCGCCAACCACCCAGACGCCCGCAGCAAACCGGGCTTGCAAGGCGTCGGCAAGGCTCCAGACCGTCATGCCATCGGACGGCGCCACAAAGCGCCAGCCGCCGCCCGTCCACCCCGCCAGGTGAGTCGCAGTACCGGACCAGGCGCCCGTCGGCGATGCCCCGACGATCCAGCTCTGGCCTGGTGATGGCGCGGTTGGCGGCACGTTCAGGCCGATCTCGACAACAACGGGCTGCACGGCCAGATCAAGCAGAACCAATGCTTCATTATGATACAGTTCTTTTTGGGCCTGGCCCGGTTGCAACATCGGCAGCGCGAACCTGGCAGTCTGGGTATCGCTCATGGGGTCCTCCGGATGATCAGGGTAACAACAGAATCGCGGGGGGTGATTCGCCGCTGGCGCCGCGCTGCCGAACCGCAATCATGGTTCCGCTAGGCGCTGCGTCACCAGCGATCGTGAGAGTCGGCTGGGTCGTTTCGATGCGCAGCGGCCCGCTGCCGCCGGGGGGGTGCACGTCAACGCTGTAGGCTTCACTTTCTTCACCCAACGGTGCATCGACTCCGTCGATCCACCGCCACCCGGCCCGACTGCGGCGCACCCAATCGATCGACAGATCGGCACCGTTCTCGCGGACGCGCACATGGGCAGGCGACGGTGGCCGCACCGACGCGCCGCTCGGCACGACATCAACCCTGACCGGGCCTGCCACATCGCCAATCCCCGACGCCATCACCCCCACCCCCGATCCAAGCATGGCAAGCGGCAGCTCGATCGTGGTCAGGCTGTCATCCTCGATCAGCACGAAGCGATCGCCAATCGCCTGTTTCCCTGCTGCCGCTTCGCTGCCCCGCCGCCCGCGCAGCAACCGGCTTAGCCGCCAGCGTGTCACGCCGATCTGTTCGGCCTGTCCAAACTGGATGAGTTCATCCCCCAGCAGCGCCAGATTGGCCCCCGAATCGAGCGCAGAATCGTCGGCAGAGGCCAGCGCCATCCCACCATGCGCCAGTTCCACTTCAATGATGGTTGCCAAATCGCGCAGCGTTGAGGGACGCTCCGGAACCGGAGTCACCAGCGCTCCGATCGTCGCGGGCGCCGCAGTGCTGCCGGCCGCCGTCCAGCCCACCCCGCCATCCATGCTGGTCAGTAGCGCGGCACGTCGCCAGCCCGGGCTTGCCCCCGCCGCCGCGACGAGCAAGCGTGCGGTGTCCAACGGGCGATCCCCGAGCACCGGAAGCTCGAACACGTGCATTATTGTCGGGCCATGCACGCTATCGGCGCTGGCGAGCACCCGTCCCGAGCTCGCCGGGGACGACGCAGGTGCATGATCATCCAGCCGGACCAGATCGAGCGCCACGACCATCGCCTCAAGCGTCCAGCGCGCCACCCGCCAACGGCCGGCGACGCCCGCAATCGTCACCGTTGCCCCCGGCACGATGCGCAGGCCGCGCCAGTCGAGCGCAATCTCGCGACGCTCACGGCCGGATTCGGCACGGGCAAGCGTGCGATCCGCCATCGTCTTGGCGGCTGCCGCATCAATCGCGGCGGGCAGATCGATTCGGTCGCTCCGGTTGCCCGCGCCTGGCCGTCGCGCCCGCTGCACCCCGGTCTGGTAATCGCGGGCCGGGTCATAATGCGCGACTGTGATCGTCTGCGGCACGGTGCCGATCGGCGCGACGGCGCGACGCCGCCGTTCGCCGCGCGCGCCCTGCGCGGCCGCACCAACATCCTCGATCGGGTGTGCCGGGCCTTCGGCATCCCGCATCGTCAGCATGGCCCCGCTCGGCGAAAACCACGCGCCGCCTGCCGCCGCCAGCGTCTCCAGCACCCCGCGCGTCCCATCACCATAAGCAGCGAAGCCCGACAGCGGCATCGCTACGGCGCTGCCGTCGATCAGCCCGTCGCCGAGCGCCTCGGCCATGGCACCGATCGCCACCGGCCCAGGATCGGCGATGACCTCAAAGGTAAGCGAGGGGATGCGGTTGCCGTAATCTGCGAGCTGGAGCATCTCAAACACGGCATAGGCGCAGCCGCGATGCGCGGGCGCCAGGTCCGCCCCTTCCGCCGCCACGATCAGCGGATCAGGTGCTTGCCCTTCGCCACCCAGGTGCACGCGAAAGCCAGTGCTCGTTTTCAGATCACCGCCTGCACCGCGCAACAATTTGCCGTCCGCCCATATCCGGCCGATTTCGATAATCGGCCGAGCAGAGAGCAGCACTGCGAATGAGGCCGCATAGCTGAAATTGGTGACGCTCGGCTGCCCCTTGCCGCCGCTGCTTTTGGCCTTGGTTTCGATGAGGTCGGTCGACCAGATCACCGTGCCGGCCACCCGCATCGTCCCGAAAAGCTGCGGGATGGGCGTGCCATAAGAGGAAGTCTGCACCGCCAGCTCGGTCAGCCGCGGCCCTTGCCGCCCCTTGGGCTTGAACAGCACGCCACGGTCGATCGTTTGGCCCAGAATCGCCCCAATCGCGCCGCCAATCGGCCCGCCGACCACACTGCCGACGGCGGTCAGGATCACCGTTGCCATCATCTATTCCTTTCGGTTCGCCACCCGCCACCGGCCAATGATGGGCCAGGGCGGCGCGCCGGGCCGCTCGACCACGCGCCGCAGCTGCGCATCGGCATGGATGATCCCGCCCCCGTCCGGGCCGTCAGCGCAGTCAATCGCAAGGTGCAGCTGGCCTGGACCTGCGCGCAGCAGCAGCACGTCCCCGCTCTGTGGCTCGGTCGCGGCCTCAAGCCCCGCCGCCTCGATCATCGCCGCCATGGCCACGGCATCGCCGCTGCGCAGCGCATAACCGGTCGGCACCGGCGCGTTGCATCCGCCCGCCTTCACCGCGAGCGCGACGAGGCCCACACAATCGAGCCCATAAGCCGGATCGCGCCCATGCAGGCGGAACGGTACGCCAATCGCCGCACGCGCCGCGGCCAATACGGCTTCGCTCATCCGCCGGGATAACGGGTCAACAGGTCGATCCCCGGCAGATAGGGTTCGCCGCGAAAATTGAGCGCATTGCCGAACCGGGCAGCGCAGGTGGCGATGCTCTTGTCGCACCCTTCCGTCAGCTCGACGAGCGTCCCCGGCACGATTGCGTGATGCGGGGTAGAGCGCAGTGTCACTCGCGCGCCGTCGGATGCAGAAATCGCGCTGGACAGGCCCGCATTGCCGCCGCTGATCCAGCGCAACAGGCCTAGTGCATAGGCACCAGCCACGGGTTCCGATGTGTCGAGCGTCACCGCCTGCCCCTCGACCGCCACGACGCGCGCGAACTGGCGGCGGCCTGCCATCGGCACGCGACAGCGTTTATCGCCCAGATCGGCCCGGCATTCGGGCGATGTCTCCTCAACGACCGGCCGATCGAGTACCGCCCCTGCCCCGCGCAGTTCGGCGGTAAAGCCATGGTCGCGCATCTCGACCGCGCCAATCTCACCCGCACCCAGATCAACCCGGCCCGCCTTCCCCTCCCAATCGACCGCAAAGATCGACACGCGCGCGCCATCCCATCGGCCTGCGAGGAGATCGTCCTCGTTGATCGCCGCGCTCGACAGCGCCCCCGATACGTCCATGGTATCGGCCTCAAGCGTGTCGGTGCGCGTGATCGCAGACGGTGTCATGCCCGGCGCCGCGCGGTGCAGCAGTCCATCGATCATCAAGTCGCGGTCATGATCGGTCAGCCCGATCGCGATGCCGTCGCGCCGCTCGATCCGCCAGCACAGCGCAATCGTGGTCAGCGGCCCCGCCAGAAAGTCGCTCATTCAACCCTCGCGAATTTCGATCAGCGGTACGCTGGGGGCAGCACCGGCCAGGAAAGTGGCGCGATTGACGCTCAGGCTGTCCTCGGCGAAGCGCACCGCCACATCGAAACGGAATCCCGCCGTTACCGCGAGCCCGGCCGCAGGCGCGGTATCGAGCACCACCCAGCCGCCGTCATCGACGCTGAACGCGCTCGTCTCCACCCCGCCCACCGCCACGCGCACGCTGCCCGCCACGGGCCGGGTGATGCGCCGAACGCTTTCCGCATAGGCCTTGGTGAGCGCAAAACGGCTGGTGGTGCCGTCGCCTGTGCCGATCCGCTGGTCGCCGGGCGTCGGCACCCCCGTGCCCGAGGCGGAATCGAACGGATCGCGCAACCGAAAGCCTCGCGCCGGCCCCATCCGCGCCCGGAAAAACGCCAGCAACGCCGCAATATCGGCTTCGGATCGGATACCGGGGCCAACATCATAGCGGGTGCGCGCATGGCTCCAGCTGGCATTGCGCACTTCATTGCCGCCCGCGCTGGTGACGATCGCAGTGGAGAATTCAGGCGCCACCTCTGCCTCGCGGCCAAGCGCCAGCGGAAACAGCACATCGTCAAACGGGTCCACCGCTCCCTCCCCCTCATCGAAATGGATAAAACCGTCGCGCAGCACCTGCGGCAGCGCCCAGATGAA